>CALMUU010000086.1 GCA_937872965.1 uncultured Actinomycetes bacterium | reverse complement strand
TGGTTCGGCGTGCGGGCCGTGTCAGATACAACGAACAGGTTGATATAAGAAAGGACAGTCTATTACATGGGGCGCTCTTCATACCAAGTGAGATCTATTCCACTAAATGGAGTCTGGGAGCAGGCCAATGGCCTGGGTGACCAGCATCTCTAGTGTAAGTAGTTGATATTCCCGCATCGTCAGTTCGTAGACTTGGTCCTCGATTGGCTGGCCTATCTCTCACCACAGTCAAGCCCCTTCGGTGAGGAGGTCTTACAGGTTCAGTTGCTATCGGAAATTCCTCTGTTCTCGGAGGACTCATGATCAATTCCAACTCATGCGGATCGGTTTGATCAGACACATCCCCTAAAGCGACGGGATGATTACGTTCCCGTGCCCGTGCAACAGCTCTTTCGTGACTACATGTATCACGCGCTACGTGTTTGACGGCTTCTCTGACCACAAGCAATACATGGTCTTTTTCTTCAATACCAACAAGAAGATCTTTGGTAGGGACATGGGGAGCAAGAAGTGAGATCTTGTCACAAACATCTGCGGGACTGTATAAAAGTACAGGTGATGTCATGCCGAGGAGACCGTTGTCCGTATCAAAATTACATGAATGGAGTCTCTCAAGAACTTGTAAACCATCGAAAAATAACTGTCGAACAATTCGTTCGCGTACTTCGCTATCAAGTTCATGGAACGCTTGAAACCTTCTACCACCATCAGACTGTATTGAGTCCTGCATAGCAAGTTGGTCGCTAAAGACAACAACTTCGAAAAGACGTTTAAGGAATCCCTCTGCAAAAAGACGAACATCGGCAATAGGTAAACTGCGAAAACCTTCATTTCCCTGGACATCCTCACCAAAAGTATCCCGAAGATATTCCTCCAATTTCTCAGATCGGGCATTCGCAGCATTTTTTAGGCGTGAAATACCGCGATGACCACCCAACTCTTCTGAGGCTCCTGCGATCCACTTTTCAACTTCATCAGTATCAGCTATATCAATGCTCCGTTGAATCACCGCCCGCATTCGTTCTCGAAACGAATCGAGCCAAACTTGTTCAGCGGAACTATGCGTACGACTAGCCCTGCGCGCATTCGTTCGCGAACCACGATTCTGTCCCATAACTCCCATTATCCGTTCTTCCTTGATCGATGAGTTTTGCGAAACCATTCTAGAGAATTGGTACATTTGACGCAATTCGGTAACTGCGTCTATCTTGGAGGTGTGGTGAGCAAGACTGGATTCAATGGTAAGCCAACTCGCAATCCTCGCGATGCATTTTACGATATTAACCCCAATACGGAGAGGGGTCAGCAGCTGATATTTGGATACGTCCGCGATGAAAATATTTCACTTTCTCTCGAAGAACTCGATCATATCGTCTCGACTGCAATTCCTCAGAATGAATATGGCCTCAAAGTTCTCACCGAGCTCGCAGAAAATGGGTATGCACTTCTCTTACACGCAGAGGCCCTCATTGCAATTATCGAATATATCATTGGCCCCGTCATTGCCGGAGAAAATTACGGTCTTGATCCCAACACTCGCCATGGTGCTCTTGTTATAAAAGATTTCGTCACCAAGGCGCGCTTGTCTGATCATCAACTCAAGACCCTTGTTCAAGAATGTAATCCTCTCAATCCTCAGGGTTGGAAAACTTTTCGCGCTCTTGATGATTGTGGTTTACTCAGCAATGATTTATACGCGCTACTCGCGCAAGAACACGGCTTTATTTACGGTGGTCGCATTCCTGGCATTGGTTTACTGTGGGGAGCACTCGATCCAACAGATCCACGTAGTGGTTTAACCATTCACACAGTGCATCATGCATTCGAAGGTAAAGATCCTTGTGGGAAAATTCGAAAAATACTGACAAACGATCCGCCATTCCTGACTGGCTCTACAAGAAATATTCCTTCTTTCAAATTTGAGGATTACCGAGTCGAGGTAGAAAGTGCTTTAGAAAAAATAGAGGCTATGCAATCGGCTCTTTGCGAAAGATACAATGACATCAATACGCATCCCCATAGTAAGCAAAGAGGCACTCCTTTTGAGAGGGCAGTGGATCTTGTTCGTTCTGCCGGCATAACGTGGTCTATCCAACCGAAGGTCATGGCGAGGTAATCAACAGTTTCAAATTCAAAGTTTCGATGAATCTCGAGGTGATTCTTTTTCGATAACAGCAGACTTATCTTCGCCTTTGCGAAGTTCGGCAACAACATCATCGGCCATGTGATATGTCTCTTCTGATGTGGGGAAGTTTCCTTCGCGAACGTCAGATGCATATTTCGCAACAGCTTCGCGTGCAATATTTTCAACGTCAGCGTAGGTGCGCACAAACTTAGGAAGATCACCTTCGCCGATTCCTAATAAATCATGCATGACAAGAACTTGTCCATCAACGTGGCGTCCCGCTCCGATACCAATAACAGGAATCGTTAATTCTTCAGTGATGGTTCGACTCAATGCATCGGGCACGCATTCGACGACAATCATCGATGCACCCGCTTGCTCCACGGCACGAGCATCGAGGAGAACTTCTTGTGCACGCGAAAAATCTTTTCCTTGCACTTGGTAGCTCCCGAGCTCCAACAGCGATTGCGGTGTTAACCCGACGTGACCTACGACGGGAATCTTTGCATCGACAATTGCGCGAATCACTTCGGCGCGCTCTTGTCCACCTTCGATCTTGACAGCATGCGCACCGGCACGCACCAAATCAATAGCGTGCTTCACTGCCTTTTCGGTCGAGACGTGGTAACTCCCCCACACCATATCGGCAACAATGGGAAGATCAGACTCTGCACGCGCAACTGCGGCAACAAGTATTTCCATTTCATTCGTGGTCATCGACATTGTCGATTCGTATCCGAGCATGACCATCGCGGCAGAATCGCCGACCAAGACGATGTCGGCGCCACCCGCTGTTGCCAAACGCATCGTTGGTGTGTCGTATGCGGTGACCATGACAATCGCAGCTGAATCATGTGCTACTTTGCGCGCGCACAGTTGACGGAATGACTTAATCGCTGTCGAACTCATACATGCATTGTAAGCCAGGATGGCAATTAAAACCACGCGTCATTCCGAGCTCTGAAGAATCCAGATCCTTCGTTACACTCAGGACGACAACGGCCGCTGCGCGGAGAT
>CALMUU010000085.1 GCA_937872965.1 uncultured Actinomycetes bacterium | reverse complement strand
TGGTTCGAACGAGATCCGAGAATTATGTGGGTTGACTGTGATGATCTAGAACAAAGTGAAATAATCGAGCGAGTTGTCAGTGCTTCTTCTTGGTAGAATAGAGAATCATGATTTTTGAAAAATGCGAGTCAACGGGAAATGATTTCCTTATTGCTACCATGGCGGATCTGGAATATGAGGGCATCACTATTTCACCAGAAGGTTTAAGCGCTGTTGCCCAAAAAGTCTGTGATCGCCATTTCGGGATAGGGGCAGATGGCCTTCTCCTTCTTGATGAACCTGGAAATGATCGTGCAGGTTTTGGGCTTTATGAGAAATCCGACGATGCGCATTGTCGAATGTATCTCGTGAACGCTGATGGATCACATGCGGAAATGAGTGGGAATGGTTCTCGATGCTTCAGTGCTTATGCAGCAGCACATGGATACGGAACTCACGGTGGAGATTCACACAAAGTCATTATGGAAACACTTGCAGGAATTAAATCTGTCGTTCTTACAGCGGATACACGAGGCACGCTTCACGGCGATGTCGATATGGGCATTGCGTTGACCGAACCAGCCGAAATTCCTCTTCTTGCAGATAATTCTTTAGATGTACCTGCAGAATTGCTCGGCAAAGTCCGTAAAGGTGTTGTTGTCAATTCTGGCGTACCCCACTGGGTGATCATTCTTGACTCGCATGAAGAACTTGAATCTCCGGAGTTGGCCTCGCAAGCATTAGCTCTCCGTTTTGATGATAGGTTTCCCAACACCACGAATGTAAGTGTTGTTGTTCTCGATTCACCCGAGCATGTCACTACCCGGGTATTTGAACGAGGGGCAGATGAGACATTGAGTTGTGGCACGGGGGCCACAGCTATAGCAGCAGCTCTCCATGGTGCAGGTCTTACGAAAGGCGATGTGTCTATTTCGTTGCGTGGTGGCGAGCTTTCGGTTGCCTTGCAGTCAGATGGTACATGGCTCCTCGGTGGGCCGGTGCATAAAATAGCGCGATGCGAATTTGATTTGTGAGTATCCTTAATCGTCCAGGACGAATGAGGGTGGTGAGACATGTCTAAGAGTGCCGACAATGCGCAGACCCGCCATCAGAACAGATCCCGTCGACGTCTCACCGCCACAGAAACCGACTTTGATGTTGAAATTCAGCGGGCAGTTATTGTTGCCCTTGATACTCCATCTCGAAACGACAATATTGAATTGTCTTTGGATGAACTTGCGCTATTGATTGATACTGCAGGTGCAGAAGTAGTTCATCGTGAAATTCAAAAACGACCGTCCATTGATCCTGCAACATTTATTGGAAGTGGTAAGGCGCAGGAGATCGCTGACTTCGTTCAAGCCAACGATTGCGACCTCGTGGCTTTCGACACAGAACTTTCTCCCGCACAACAACGTAACCTTGAAAAGATTATGAAGGTCGACGTCGTCGACCGTGTCGCCGTGATCCTCGATATCTTTGCTCAACATGCGACCACCCAAGAAGGTATGGTTCAAGTCGAGCTCGCGCAGTTGAAATACCTCATGCCTCGACTTCGGGGGCGAGGAACAACGCTTTCTCAGCAGGGCGGTGGAATCGGTACACGCGGTCCTGGTGAAACACAGCTCGAGGTTGATCGCAGAAGCATTGTCCGCAAAATGCGCAAACTCGAAGATGATCTTAAGAAGTTAGAAAAAGTTCGTGCCACACAAAGACATCGACGTTCTCAAAAACCCGAAAAGCGAGCAGCCATTGTGGGATATACCAATGCAGGGAAATCTTCACTGCTTAACGCTTTGGCCAAAAGTGATGCGCATGTTGAAGATAGATTATTCGCAACTCTTGCTCCCACGACACGCAAAGTTTATGTGGGCGAAGGCTCCGACTTTAAACCGCGCGTTGTTCTTTTTTCTGACACGGTAGGTTTTGTACGCGACTTGCCTCACCAACTTATTGAAGCTTTTCGTTCCACCCTGGAAGAAGCTGCAGATGCAGACCTGCTTGTGCATGTCGTTGATGCCACGAGCCCAGATGCACAGGGCAATGTTGAAGCAGTGAACGAGGTCCTCCACGAAATTGATGCGGATGATATTGAACAAGTATTGGTATGGAATAAGGTCGATCTGCTGAGCAAAGAGCAGCGAACCGAACTTGAGGAACTAGATCATGACATTCGCGCATACCGACCTGGCCGCTCCTTCTTTGTCTCCGCTCATACCGGAGAAAGTCTCGAGGAACTCAGGGAATACTTTCTTACCCACTCACAATTGAGCTAACAGTTCTCATCGAATTGGTGCCCAGCGATGCCCATTGCTTAGGCTCTACAAATGCAGATTGAAACAATTATTACATCGCTCTGGGAAGAGAAGGAAAAGCTCGACAATGTGATTGAGCGAGATCGTGCCCGAACGATCCTCCTTCGTGTTATTGAAATGTTGGATTCTGGTGAAGTGCGCGTTGCCTCTGTAGTTGATGACGAAGTTGTAGTAAACGAATGGGTTAAGCGTGCGATTTTGCTTTTCTTCAAAGTGCAGTCGATGACAAAATATAATGTCGGTCCCTTTGAATTTCTTGACAAGATTCCTCTGAAAGAAAACTACGCAAATTCCAAAGTACGTGTTGTCCCAGGTGCAAGTGCACGTCGCGGATCGTACCTCGGCCCAGGCGTGACGCTTATGCCAAGTTACGTGAATATTGGTGCTTACGTCGACGAAGACACAATGGTTGACACATGGGCAACGGTAGGGAGCTGTGCCCAGATCGGCAAACGAGTGCATCTTTCCGGTGGAGTAGGGATCGGCGGAGTTCTTGAGCCACCTCAAGCTGCACCGGTCGTTATTGGAGATGATGTATTTATTGGTTCGCGTTCGATGATCGTCGAAGGCGCGCGAGTATGCGATGGAGCCAAGCTCGGCGCCGGTGTCATTTTGACCTCATCCACTCCTGTCATCGAAGCAGATACCGGCAAAGAAGTTTCTCGAGGAAAAGTTCCACCTCGTGCTGTTGCGATTATGGCGACGCGCGATAAAGAATTTAGTGGCGGAACCTTTGGGCTACCTTGTGTGCTGATCTTGCGCTACTTGGCTGAAGGGGAAGTGCATGACAAACTTCTTTTGAATGACATCTTGCGCGAACATGGTGTCGCGGTTTAATTGCTTGCGTGAATGACATGACCAATCCTTTTCTTTCCCTCGACCCCACAAACGTTCTCGAAGTAACCAAGGCTCTCATCAATACCGAGTCGTTAAGTCGAAGCGAAGATGCCCTGTGCAGCGCACTACACGAATGGATTGCGCAGCTTCGTCCCGACGCGCGAATGACCAGACTTTCGAATACCTTGATTGTTCACATTGGAGATCACGATGCCGATTTTCCTGTTGTTCTAGCAGGACATCTTGATACTGTACCTGCTGCTCAATACGAAGGTGCCCTGAACAACGTTGCTCGTGTTGTCGACGAGAAACTCTTTGGACTTGGTTCTGCAGATATGAAAAGCGGGGTAGCCGTGATGATCGCGTTACTTTCTGATATCTCGATTGCTTCAACATTTGTGTTTTATGAAGCAGAAGAAATTGCTGACAAATACAATGGCCTTCGCCTGATCGTCGAACAACGGCCCGAGCTAGTGGCAGGGAAGTGGGCGATACTGTTAGAACCCACTAATGGGGGCCTCGAGATGGGCTGCCAAGGTGCACTTACGGTCAAGGCATCGTTTGCGGGCCAGAGAGCCCATAGTGCGCGGCCTTGGATGGGTGTCAATGCTATTCATAAGTCCATTCAGACTCTTGCCGGGGCAATAGAGGCCTCAACGGTTCAATCTGAACTAGAGGTCGAGGGTTTAAGGTATACCTCTACCTTACAAATAACCATGATTGAGGGTGGGGTGGCGGCCAATGTGATCCCTGATGTCTGTGACGTTACGATCAATCATCGTTATACGCCTGATGTTTCTCCCGATGAAGCGGAAAACTATTTGCGCGAACTCTGTTCCGATGCGGATGAGGTAACAGTGGGTTCAAATTCTGCTGGAGCAATGCCTGCTTTCGATCATCCACTCGTCGCCTTCGCGAAGGAACAGGGCAGAGAGATCGTTCCTAAAGTCGCATGGACAGATGTTGCACGATTTTATGCCTTAGGAATTCCAGCAGTTAATTGCGGGCCCGGAGATGCAGAGTTATGTCATCGTGCAGACGAACACATTGTCATTTCTAAGCTCGATGAAACATATAAGTTTCTCAAAAGTTTTATTGACACTCAAAAATAAGTAAACGAACGGCTTAAACGTTTTCGTTGGAGTTCTGTTCCCCTCGGCGTATTGGTTCAAATCGATGTCCTGGCGGTTCGATGGGTGCTCTTCCCCCCTGTAAATTCATTTGTCCACCACCGCGATCAACGGATTCGACGGGAGGAGGGGGAGACGCAGAATTTTGGGTACCGTCCATCGAATGGGCAACGGAGCTGACTCCTTTTCCTCCCACATCGATAGGCGTGAAATCATCAGCAGCCGATCCGTCTTGGTTGAACGCTGCGATTCGATGGTAGTCGGGGTTGTATTGTTTTGGATCTTGATTCGGATCAGAATTATTTTTGGCTAAGTCTCCCGAAGGGTCATCGAAACGTGGATCGGTGTGATCATTCACTATGCGATCCGGGTGTTCTTTGAGTTGTTGTTGCTCGTGTCGTTGCTCACGGGCATCCGAAATTTTTCTTTGAGCCTCGTCGCTGATATTTGCTGCGGGTCGATTTGTTGCTAACGCCTCTTGTTCTCGTTGTTCGTTGGCCTGTCGCTCAATGTTCTCGCCGTTGAACCGTTTTAAATCTTCTGCAAGTTGTTGAGTCGCGCGTTCACGAATAAGTAATTTCGCTTTTTCTGCGGCTGCAATACGTTTGGCCAGAGCGCGTGCTTGTTCCTGACGCTCTTGTTCGAGGCGAGCCTGTTCTTGTTCTGTTTGTGTGCCGATAGCTGTTGCAGTGATTCCTTGAGCCAGTGCTGTTCGTTGAAGATCTTGTTCAACAACCTCTTGAACGGTTTCACTCAACCGATCAGCTATTGCCTTTTGAGCTTGTATATTTTCTCGAGAGGTTCGTTCTAAAGCTGCGTCTGCCTGCTTTCTCAGCTGAACAATTCTTTCTTGTGCTTCTTGAGAAATTTCGTAGGCTTGAACATCTGCAGGTATTTCGGCATTAACGAGGTTTTGTGGTTGTTGCGTTATTGTATTTTGCGAAGAGAGTGGAACGTTGTTTGTTGTAACAGAGGGAACTGGAGTTACGGGGCCTAAGCCTTGCTGGCGTCGTTGATTTTCTGTAGCTTCTCGAAAAGTGGGATTTAATGTCTCTTCAATCCCAGGAACTGTCTTACCTTTATCCCGGTTTTGAGATGCTTGCGCCGCTTCCAATTGTTCGGCGAGAAGTCGTTGCTCATTAGCGACTTGTTGATCGGTCCGTTCTGTTTCGTTTTCTGCAAAGCGTGTTGCTGTTTCACGTTGTTGGCGTTGACGATCGAGTGTAGCTTTTGCCGCTGCATTTTCAGCTGCCTTTTGCGCAGCTTTAAGATCCGCGGCGATACGATCGCGGTCTCTTATTTGCTGATCTTTGGTTACATCAGGCACTTATTGGCTCCAAGCTATAAATTGCGATCTCAGGGCCATCATATAATGAGGTTTTATCTAAGGCAAGGTAAATTGGCGCGATATTCGCGATATTCACATGCCAAATATGACTGCAGAGTCAATATGGGTAACTAGATGTTTACAAAATCTCAGAGATTCAAGAAAGAGTTTGCGCGGGAGCAAAAGTTCGCTCGAGGCTTCGTCCTGGAACATAACGAGTAAGATGCAATAACCGCGACGGATCGTTCGTTGATGCCAACAGAATCTCATCTGGCAAAACGTCTGATCGGACATCCGGATCATTTTGCAGATCATGAATGCGATCCCGGTTTCTTTTACCGCTTTGTTTTGGGTTTAATACTTCGAAGAGTTCGGTAAGTTCTGGATCCCGATTGTTGTCTCGTAATGCAGCAAACCAATCAGAATCTGAAGGACGATTAGCGGCTGATTGTGCGAGAGGATGTACGTTTAGAGCGACAGAAGAAATTGTCAAAGCATTATTAGTAGTCATCGCCTTCGATCCTTCCGCCTAGTCGAACGAGAACAGTCATATATTATCTTATATCGGCAGGTGTGAAAGCAACTTTCGGACTGATTTTGTTGAGATAAAGCAATAAAAGATAAATGACCGAAATGGCCTTGCGGGTAATTTCGGAGAGAATGTGAAGAGGTTGTGGTGCTGTTTTTACATTCTTCGCAAAACGGTGACTACTTTTCCATAAATTGAAACCTCAGAAGCATTTTGAACAATATCGCTCATGGTGGGGTTATGGGGCCGCAAAATGACTTGGTTGCCTTTCCGAATAAAGGTTTTCACTGTAGCTTCATCTTCATTAATGGCGGCCACAACGATGTCCCCATTGTCTGCGCTGGGCTGTTCGCGCACGACGACGAAGTCGCCATCAAAGATTCCTGCATCGATCATCGAGTCGCCACGAACTTTGAGCATGAAGAGAGCCCCATCACCTGTAAAATCTTGAGGGAGAGGGTAGCTTTCTTCGATATTTTCTTCTGCTAAAACGCCTGTACCGGCGGCCACTGTTCCAATAAGGGGAACATGTTTAACTGGACGGCGTTCTGTGACAGCACCCGATGACGACTCATACGAGACTTCCATGGCTCTTGGTTTTGTAGGGTCACGCTTGATATAGCCCTTGTCTTCGAGCGTATTGAGATGGTTATGAACGGTGGCGGGTGAGGTGAGGCCTAGAGCGAGGGCGATTTCACGCACGCTCGGAGGATAGCCCTTGGAACGCAGGTTTTCGTCGATATATTCGAGCACTTGCTTTTGGCGGGCTGTCAGTCCTGACCTGTGTTTCGTGGGTGTCATGGGCTTTCCTTTGTTCGTGAGGGCGGAGCAGTTATTGCCACTATAGGGCGGACCTGTGTTCGTGTCAAACATTTGTTCGTAATAATATTTGACACGAACAATTGTTCGGTGTAACGTACAGGTGTTCGGTAATGCATCCCATAGGTTTTTGTCGTACCCCCGTGATCTACTGATCACAAATGCGTAAACCTTCGACCGTAATTGAGAAAAGAGAAAAAATGACAATCATGACAGCACCACGAAGAGAACTTTCCTCCTTTGACCTTTACAAGCAGGGTTATGTTGCCCGCACATCAAGGCCCCTTGTTCGCATTGAGTCGAGTTCTGTTGTTGGGAGTCGGGTCCAACCGCGTCTCGAGACTCACCGCCCTCTGACCCGGTTCACCCCCAAACGAATATTTATTTTGTTTTTTATTGCAGTTGCACTTTTTGCTGTGATACTGCCCGCAAACACGGCGTTCGGAAGGCGATCCCTCGCGTCGTCCGGGCGCCCCGCTGCGGAATCACAAGACTCAGTGACTTCTGTTGTTGTCCGCCAGGGTGATACGTTGTGGTCTATTGCACGTCGTCTTGAACCTCAGCGCGATCCACGAGGAGTTGTCGACGAACTCGTCAAGGCTCGGGGTACATCCAGTGTTTATGTAGGAGAGACAATTAAGTGGTCTCGATAATGTACTAATCTTCGAATGTGATGTTACGCTCTCGGTGGGTCCATTCTTTTTTCATTGTGCTGATATGCATAACTGTTTTCTCGGCGTGTTCAGGTAAGGGCGATGATAAAAACGATGGCTTTAAAGTAACGAAGACCCAAGCAACAACTGAAACCACACCTTCGGCTACGCCGAAAATATCGCAGCCCTGCTCCTTGCTGTCTCTCCCTGCTGCAGCTGAAATCCTCAATGTCGCCGAAGCTAAGTTGGGAAAACCCGAAAGTTCATCAACGGATGACGGCATTCTTCGTTGTCGCTACGCGGCCACATCAGATGACGGAGAGCTGTACCTTGTGCTCAATGTGTACGTGTATGAAGAACAAAGCATTTATGACCTTGTGAGAAAAGCGAATAAGGCACAAGACGTCGAAACGACGTATGACGACGGATTTACTTACGATATAACCAAATTTAATGAAAGCGAACGTTTCGTTGCTGCACGGGAAGGAAAAAATCGTGTGGCCATATCTTCTTCAATCAGTACGATAGCTCCAAAAACCGAATTAAAGCCCGAACAGATTACGCTCCCAGACGTAAATGTATTGGCGGTACGAGTCGGCCGTATCTTGTTTGACCTGTAAACATTGAAGAATAATATACAAATAGCGAAGAGGTCTCATGAATAATTCGGATGACAGTACTAGTTCTCAAGACGCAGGCGCCACAGACGTCGAACCTGAGCTGCATGAAGAGACGAATCTCGCGCAGCTTGGGTCCTTTCATTGGGAAAAACTTTTCCGTATTTTTCTCGTACGCATACCGCTCTGGCTTATAGCTGTGCTCGTGCTTGTAATCGGAGGCTGGATGGGATACACGCGTTTTACGAGTGAGGACCCGGTTTCATTGCGTCCTGCAATTCTTGATGCGAAAAAAGTTGATATCACTATTGTGACCTGTGATGACCAAATCGATAAACGAAACCTCGATATACGCAAAGAAGAATTAAAGTTGATCGAGAAACTAGAAGAAATAGAAAAAGTGGGCGACGCAGAAGTTCGAATCGATCGTGACGACAAACTTTGCTCTGATTCAACAGAGAAGTAAGCTCGCGGCAATGACTCACAGTTCACCACCTGTGCTTCCTGTTGGAATCAATCCGGATCTATCGTCCATTGCTCGTGCGCTGCTAATCGTTGCTCATCCCGATGACATCGATTATGGCTCAGCGGGAACAGTAGCATCGCTTACCACCCAAGGAATCGAGGTTGCATATTGCCTTGTGACAAGCGGAGATGCTGGGGGAGACAACGACGGACTCACTCGAGATGAAAGGATCTCGATGCGTGAATCCGAGCAGAGTGCGGCGGCTCATGTTGTTGGTGTCAATCGCGTGCACTACCTTCGTCAGCCCGATGGCCGCATTGAAGCGAATCTTGATTTGCGTGAAAAGTTAACGCGCGTTATTCGCACAGAAAAACCCGATCTCATCATCACTCAATCACCCCAGCGACGTTACGATCGAATCTTTGCGAGTCACCCCGACCACTTGGCCGTCGGGGAAGCGACACTGAGTGCGGTGTACCCTGATTCACAAAATCCCCATGCGTTTCCGCATCTTTTGGATGAAGGTCACGCTGCACACAATGTCAAAGCAGTGTGGATTGCAGCGGACCAAACTCCCGACACATTTATGGATATTACCGATGTGATGGAGAAGAAATTCGATGCTCTCTTTCAGCACATTTCTCAAATTGAAAACCAAGAGAACACAAAAGTAATGGTCAACGAATGGTGTGCTGCAATGGCTCAAATCGCTGGAATGCCGGAAGGTCGATACGCAGAGGCATACCGCTTCGTACAGATTGCCTATTAGGCGTAATTTTCCCAAAAAACATCTCTCTCGGTGCCAAAGAGCCTGCATGGAGCATATTTTTTCTAACGTGATGATGCACGTCTTGTACCGGCCGACTAGATTCTCCTAATTGTGGTTTTTTCAAAATGCATAAATGGAGAAATATAAAGAATGCGTCCTGACGATATTGAGAGCGAACAAAAATACATTGACGAAGCGTACGGTCGCCTCGAAATGTTACGTGAGCGAGCTCAAGCAAT
>CALMUU010000084.1 GCA_937872965.1 uncultured Actinomycetes bacterium | reverse complement strand
GTAGTTTAGCAAATTATATTAGAGAAAAGAAACATGGATTGACAACTTATTTTATAGCGAGCTTTTCAACACAATTGCCCATTATCGCACTTATAGGCTATATTGATTTGCTTCGGTTAAACCAGAGACGCGTGAAATAAGGAAATTTTCTGAAATGAAGAAACCGACTCTATCGTCTTCTCTTGTTGCTGCTTCTCTAGTTTTCCTTGCAAACGCTTGCGCGAGCAACGTCGATCGACCCTCTACTGGAGCAGACGAAAGCGCAGTGGTCGCCGCAACAGAAGCCATAGACACTCCCCACGCAAGCAGCAATGCCCCTACTGAGACTTTTCCCACACCAATTACCAATCCGGCAACTGAATTGGTGGCTCATGCAGGAGGATATACCACCGAAGGGAGCAGGTACACGAACACGATTGATGCATTTATAGAAAGCTATAACCAAGGATTCCGTAACTTCGAGATTGATTTTGTTCGTCTAGCCGACGGAACAGTACTGGCTGCGCATGATGGCTTAGAGCATAAGTTTGGGTTACCTGCCAACTCATTTCGTACCGCGACTTTGCAAGATGTACAGGGTACAAGGTATAACGGTGTCTACCGGGTAATGCTTGCACAAGACATCATTAACCTCCTTCGCGAATACCCAGATATCACGATCATTGCTGATTCCAAATGGGACTTAGGTGAAACATATCGAGTATTTTTTGATACAGCCGGAGGAGATCTTTCAGTACTTGATCGGCTTATCCCCCATGTGGGTACACAAGAAGATCTCGATATGATGCGAGCAATTAATCCCCAAGTCAAACCCATGCTTGCTCTTTATCGAACACAGCACGCACTTACAACTGCGATGACAGATGACGAGGTGGTTGACTTTGTCATTCGGAATAATATTCCCTCCATTATGATGCACTCAGGGCTCTATGACCCCGAGCTGACTTTGCCTGAAAATAATGCCCGTAAACAAAGATATTCACCTGAACTTGTCGCGAGATTAGAAGAACTAGGAACCAAATGTTATGTTCATACGGTAAATAACATTAATAATGTGATGAACTTTTTACAACAAGGAATTCGTGTTTATTCAGATCAAGTTTCGCCGGCACAGGTCCTAGCAAATGAATCCAATACAAGGGTACAAACGACTTCTGGAAATACACCTCTTTCACGATTCCATACAACATCAACGAACAGCACCACTGGTAGAATCGGCCAAGAAGCAGCTTTTCGAGCGATAGAACTAGCTATAGGATACTTTCAGTAACACCAACCACCGAAGCGTCAACGAATGGCTTTCGTCGCAATTGCTGTTTATTGCCTCTATGGGCTAGATTGCTTGTCGTCTCAAAGCATTAAATAAAGGACTCATTCACATATGGATATTAGAGAAGCAAAAAAAGTTCTCGTCGCATTTACTCCCTACGCAAACGGAGGTAACCAAACTCCTCAAGTTCGGCGGACTTTGGCTGCCATAACCAGTCTCGCTCGCACCGGCACACTTACAGATGTCAGCCTCCTTCACGAGGTATTACGCTCCGATAGACCTAGTGCTGTTCTTTTGCAACAAAATGCGCGAGTCATAGAAAATATCATCGGTAAACTAATGAATCCCCAAATTAAAACGACCCCTCAACAAACAGAAGTCATGCATGCATGTGTGGGAGCGTTCTTGCAGCTTCCCGCATTTCGATCATTAGATCAAGCTTTTGTCCACAACACTCTATTTGCATTGGCAACATCACCTGGACGTAATGGACCGGCTGCTGTTAAATATCTCGGAGCAGGATTCTTGGGTGAAGATAGAACTGGTCCTTATCCTCAACTGGGATTCACAATTGAGCATGGAACCCGGATACACCCTGAAGTAGATCCTGAGGAGAGATTGTTTCTTGAGCTACAAGATAAAGCTATTGCTTCGAGCATGGGAACCACACCTGCTTTGAAATTCATAGCAGATTATATCTTTAATCCAGGTGGCGGTTCATCGCATGCTGTCCTCTTAGCTGTTCAACTTGGACACAGACTTTACCTAGGCTCCCAAGGTCAAGCAGCACTTGACGAGGATCTTCTCGCGGGAAATCAACTAGGCACAGTCACCAAAGCCGAAGTTTCTCGCATCCTTTCTTTCCTTGAACTTTGCCGTGGAGCTGATCGACCCGGTGGACCAAGAAATCCAACTCTTCTTTACGCTAACCCTACGTCTCGAGATCTAGGGATCGGCGGAGATCGCGGTCCCGGACTTTTTCTTTCCCCGTTACATTCATAATCGAGAACACTGGTGGATCTCTTCCAAGCGCGACAGATACTTACTCGATACAACCACCGGGTTTCCCGTGGCACAGAAATAGTTATACTTGATGCAACAAGCGCTGATGACGATAAATTGGCGCAAGCAGTCGTTATCTGCGCGATAAAAGGCGACGCCTACGATCTCTCGAATCATCTGTATCCAGCAATCCAGAGATACGACATCGCAGCAAGACTGGGAACTGATTTATTGGGACGCGTTCTCGAACAACTCGCGGAAGCTGACAACAGCAAAGGCTTTGCATGCATTGAGCTTTTATTCCAACAACCCGAGGCCCTACATATACCTCAGGAACAAATTCATAAAGCACTCCTCGCTTGCGCAAGGACGCAGGACCATCAGGCAATAGCAACGCTGACTTCACGAGGTTGTTCTCCTTATTGGAGAGAGCACTATGAGGGTGAAAAAATATTGGGACGCCCCATTTTGGGCTTTACCGTAGACATTGCGGCCGAACATCTTCCTGCCGAAGTCGCTGCTTATGCAGAAGCCCATAATTTGTTTAACGAATTAGACATGAAAGGCACATATATATTCGATCTTGACGGAACAGCTGTACTTTTCTGTATCAGCATTGCTTCTCACAACTATCCGCCTCGCAGCGTAAAAGCGATTAGTGAAACTGTGCCTGTAGCAGATGTTCTTGACCATGTCTTACCTCGCAACATTCCTCGAGATATTGACTGTTCCGACAATCACGTGTACAAATATCTTTGTGCCGGTTTGGATTACCTCGAACGCTGTTGCCCAGTTGACCGACCTTCTGGTCCAGCTAATCCTACGTTTGACTATGCGGGCGTTGCATCCATAACTGAACCTGGCATGGGAATCGACGGGCGATAATCCCCTAACCGATTTAAACAGTGAGACTATCGCTCACTCCATGGATCTCCAACATACGTGCATCCCAGGTTCTCTCAGGTAAACCTTGGCGCGTCCGCACTAGATTCTCAACGCAGAGAGGAACTTCGGAAAGATCAAGGCCTTTATCCTCTGCATAGTTTGCCATCATTTCAACTCTTCCATTGCTCAAAACCATTTCCTCACGCCTGGTTTTTTCGACGTACCCCAAAAGCTGTGTCATACTTTTAAAATATTGTTGAACTGTCCGCAAGTTTGGAATCGCTACAGTAGGAACGTTAGCTTCGATTGCTGCTCGCGATCGTAAACCTTCCGGCAAATCCATGAAGGGTGTCTGTTCTCCAGAAGCTTGTTTTAACTCAGTGGAAGTGGGGGGATCGTTTTCTAGACCTTTGCGCTTCCATAAAAGCATGTATGCCGCATAAACTTCGGTCTTATTACCCCAGCGAGTAGTAGTTCGACGACTCTTGCGACTCTCCAGCGATTCATCAATGGGCAATTCTGCTTTTCTTCGCACGTTGTTAAGATTAGCGACTCTCCCCTGCTGAGTTTCTTTACTGAAAAAGCTTTTATACGCGTGCTTGCCAACACCGCCTTCTTTTTTATACGCTTCGAGATCATCGAAAGTAAGAACACCATCTTTTGGAAGCAAATTATTTTGTACATAAAAGGCATGTGCAGCTCTGTAATCTTGAGCGAGCTCATCCAAAGTAAGAACGACCTTGAGTGATGCCGCTTTCTCTTTCGGGGTGGCTTTCAATACTTCAGTAACTATTTTCTCCCACGATCCAGGGCCAAGATGGTTCACTATCGTGGTGTAGGACGGCGGTGGACACCCTAAGGCTGGAACAATGCGACGTTCTTTAATTGCACGCGCTAAGTCAGACGTAGAAGGAATTATTCGTTTGTCACTTTTAGCTCTTCTGGTGAGATCTTCGGATAACCAGCGTAAGGTTTCTCGGCACTCTTCATCAGTCACGTCAGTATTGCCTACACCAAGAAACCGCTTCATTGCATCCGTAAAACTGATCTGACCATTAAAAGGAAAGAGGTCAGTAAACATTTTCTTATCGATGTGTTCTTCAGTAAGAGGGATTGAACAACCAAGCTCACGTCCGCCTTCGAACAACACACTGTATTTATCTTTATTCGAGGGGTAATGACCCTCTTCAGCATAATAACGAAGATAAATTGCAATTGCTGCACGTTCATCTTCCTCAAGCTCTTCAATAATAGAAGAAGCCTCAGGATCGAAGTTCACAGGGAAAGGCGTCGTCAACGTGGACGTGCGTCGTCCATTCATTTTTGTTTGTGAAGGCGGTGACGTTGTCGCCGCCGCCTTCGTTCCATTTCGTGGTGTGGCTAAACCAGTTCCGTTAGCTCCATTTCTTGTTTTTCGCGACGAAGTCATCGATATTTCCTCCGTGAAATATAAAAGTGAAACTTAGCTTTTAACGAAAGTTATTGCTTTCCCTAATTTTCCAGCACGACCGGTACGACCAATACGGTGAACATAATCTTCGTATGCACGCGGTGTGTCGTAGTTGACAACATGGCTTACGTTGGGAATATCGAGTCCTCGGGCAGCAACGTCAGTCGCAACCAAAACTTGAACCTGGTTGTCCTTGAATTTCTTCAATGCGCGTTGACGTTGAGGCTGGCTCTTGTCTCCGTGAATTGCTTCAGTATTCACACCCAGTTCGTTGAGGTTGTCACAAAGCTGTTGCACAAATGACTTTGTCTCACAGAAGACGAGAATCTTTTCGAAGTCGTCATCGTCAAACATCGTAATAAGTTTGTTCCACTTTTCGTTACTGCTTTTCGCATAAATAACTTCTTGTTGAACGTTGGCTGACGTGTCCCCTGTTTTCACTGAAACGCTGACGGGATTATCCATTACACCATCGATGAGACGTTTGATGGTTTCTGTCATCGTTGCCGAGAAACACAGGGTTTGGCGTTCTTGGGGAATCTTGTCAACGAGGAAACGAATGTCGTCGATGAAACCCATGTCGAGCATGAGGTCAACTTCATCGAGAACAAACATTGAAATGTCGTCAAGATTGAGAACACCTTGTTGGTAAAGGTCCTTGAGTCGTCCGGGCGTACCGACAACGACTTGTGGGTCGCGTCGGAGTTGGAGCTTTTGCTTGTGGATGGAAAGCCCTCCGACGCAAAGCGTGGAGAACAGTTTCATTCCTGCAGTGAAACTTCGGAATTCTTGATCGATTTGTTGTGCGAGTTCGCGCACGGGAGCGATGATAAGAACTTGGGTGCGTTGTCCTCGAGTTTTAAGGAGTGTGTTGATGATGGGCAACA
>CALMUU010000083.1 GCA_937872965.1 uncultured Actinomycetes bacterium | reverse complement strand
CCAATAGCCGCATCGATGATACCTGATGTTGTGTCAAACTTTCCCCAGACCAATGCAATGTATTGTCGGTCTACATTGTGAGTTGAGAACATTTCCACAAATTTCTCATATGCTTCATTGCACTTCGCTACAACAAGAAGACCGGACGTCCCTGAATCGAGACGATGAACAATACCAGGACGATGCGCTTGTCCCACCTCAACAATGTCGGGATATCGAAAGACAAGAGCATTAACCAAGGTTGAATCAGGATTACCTGCACCGGGGTGAACGACCATTCCCGCATTTTTATTAATCACGAGTAAGTAATCATCTTCGTACATAACATCAATATTGATATCCTGGGGAACAACAACATCAGGACTCTTTTTCAGATACGTCAATGTGATTTCATCACCCACTGCAATTTTCTCGGAACGCTTCACTGAGCGACCATTAAGTAATACATTTCCGGAATCAAACATTTCCGCGATAACGGATCGCGTGAGATGTGTTTCAAGAGCAATCGCTTTATCGATACGCATATCCGTGACGCCTTCAGGAATAACAAAAACTAAATCGTCATCTTCGCTCATGATTTAATCTCAGATTCCGTTTGTGGCTTGCTCTGCAAAAACGTATGGACTACTAGTGCTACCGCTCCACAGACAACAAAAGCGTCAGCAACATTAAATGTTGGCCAGGAACCGATGCGAATGAAATCAGTTACATGCCCAGATCCCCCATGTGGAGGTTGCGTGAAGCGATCAATAAGGTTGCCTGTCGCTCCCGTTGCAATCGCGACATAGGTCACTGCAGTAAAAGTAACACGTGTTCGAAATGTAGCGATAAGTAATGCCGCGACGGCAATAGTTGCCACAATCGTGAGCGCCATAGTGGAACCTTGGAAGAGTGAAAACGCACTTCCCGAATTTGTGGTTAACGAAAACCCAATATGTGTTGAGCCTATGTAGTGAGAACCATTACTCAATTCGTCATGCGCCCATATTTTTGTCGTCTGGTCAAGGCAAATTCCACAGACGAAAAAAGTCATGCAGATTACGATTCGGTTATACGTAAAATTCCAGACTGGTTTTCCAAGAGAGGGTTTTTTGTCGATTGACACTGAAAAAGTGTACTAGCGACGGCGTTCGCTTCTCGCTTTGCAATCTACGCACACTTCCGTCCACGGTAGCGCTTCGAGACGTGGTACAGAAATGCGTCGACCTGAAGGTACACATAATCCATAGGAATGATCTTTCATTCGGCCGAGAGCCCGGTCAATTTGATCGACCGTATTTTGTGCTTCAGCAGCAAGAAAAAGCGTTCGTTCTCGTTCTACTGCGACTGAATCTCCTTCACCAGACTCTTCATCGAATTGAGTGTCTCC
>CALMUU010000082.1 GCA_937872965.1 uncultured Actinomycetes bacterium | reverse complement strand
GTGGCACTTTCGTTCCAGAAAACATGCCGACAATTTCGACAGATCCAGCAATTGCACTTGCTTTCTTAGGGGACCAGGTGACAGCAGCCATAGTGCTACCTTTCAGTATATTTATTACGAATGGACAGCTAATCAGGTTAGTCGCAGGTTTTGGTACAGCCATACCCGTTTCTTGAGGCTTTATCCTCAACGTATCTCAAATCGCATTTTGCACAAATAGGAATATTGGGGCTATACTGCATTTTACTAATTTCATCAGGGCATTGATATGGGCACAGAAAAAAATCATGGGAAAAGAGAGCCGCTCAGGTTCATATCGAGATGTGTTGAAGCGATAAAAAAATCCCTTTCCCAAAAAGCGATGCAAGCCCAGCTCAACAAGGGTTATCGTCCTACAGGCAAAGAAGTTGACCGTTTCTTCAGCGAAGAGAGATATGGAAATATCTTTATTGCAGATCAAAACGGTTATATTTTTACTGATGATCAAGTCGTTACAGCTCTCGAACATCTAGACCATCTCGTTCCGCGATATATTGCGGCCAAAGCATTAAAAGATGGGCGCATCCCTTCTTCAGAACATTTACAAAGACTCTTACAAGAAACAACCATCGATGAATTGTTGAAGTGGAAAGACACTACTCTGATTCAACTTGCGCTTGATAACCGGTATCTTCCAACTCACGATCAAATACGTACATGCTTCGAACACGAACATCTCTTTTTCGTAATAGAGGCAGCCGCTAGGGATCCCCGATTCGCAGGAAACATAGAGAGAGTTCCCTTTAGTCCCAAGGATCCTGTGGAGGCATACGTTCTCCGTGACAATGACCCTACAGTTCCCCCTCAAGTAGCTATTAATGTGGGTGGAAGCGTTTTCGTAGGTTCAGATGCCACTAAGCAAATAGAGCGAACCCATCCGACTCCCAATGCACCGCTGAGCGCAGCGATCGATCGTGTCCAATGTGCACTTAAACGGGTCAGTGAACCTCTCGGAATATAATCACTAGGAATAGATGGCGCGCGGAATAAGTTCTACGCCGTTTGCAACCAAAATTGCCAAGTAGAGCAAGCCTGTCGTTGCCATTACTGCTGAATAACTTTTTTCTTGTAAGGCTTTTTGCGCAGCAACAAGAAGAACAGCTGTGGTCACACACGAACCTAGCCACATATACCCGAGCGTTCCTCCCCACCCATCAGATACAGTGCCGCGAATAACAGAAATCATGGATGTGGGGATAAGCCACAACGCAATATCGACGAATAGTACGACTAAACACGCCCGGCACATGTCTGCAATGGGTTTACGTACCAGGCCAGGTTGTACGAGATACCAATGACCTAACAACATCGCAGTAGTCACACCACCGAGTAATAATCCCCCCACAATGCCCCGAGCACTTTCGCGGAGAAAATCAGTACCTGTGAAATCTTCGTGGACAATCGCAATCATCGTTACAACGATTGCAGCGAGTAAGAACAGTGCTTGGGTTAAATCGAGAACCGTTTGTTTTTCTTTAACCTGCTTTCTATGAGCAATGACATGACCTAACTGCAAGAGAGAGAAAACAAAGACGCTCACGCAGAGAATCCTGATGGTATCGGAAGAGGAAATCACACTAAGAAATGCAAAAGCAACGTTGACTCCTGACATCAACCAGAAAAACCCAGCTCCAACAAGCGCGCGCGAACGAATGAAAAAAGTTGAAGCAGTAATTCCCAACATGTAGGCAAGACACACGAAAGAGACGTTGAAAATCACGCTCTATTATAGGTAGAGGAAGGTTTTGTTCCACCTGTTGAGATCATTTGGCATTATTGAGCTGCTTGGGCCGAACTCTTTGCATGATATGAGCTGCGTACTAACGGCCCTGATTCGACGTGACTGATCCCAATTAATTCACCGTATTCCTTATACATGGCGAACTCGCTGGGTTCAACGAAACGATGAACGGGAAGATGTGAAGGCGTGGGCTGAAGATACTGACCAATGGTGACAATATCGACTCCCACGTTCTTTAGATCACGCAGGGTCTGAAGAATTTCTGCTGATGTCTCGCCCATTCCCACAATGATCCCGGACTTCGTTGTGAGTTCGGCGGCCTTGGCGCGAGCGAGAACAGAGAGAGAACGCGCGTATCCAGCACTTGGCCGTACGGCTCGTTGAATGCGTGCAACGGTTTCAATATTGTGATTAATAACATCGGGTCGTTCCGCGAAGATCACATCAAGAGATTCGCTTCGTCCTCGACAATCTGAAATTAATAATTCAATTCCTGTATTGGGAGACAGGGCGCGAATTTCTCTGACCGTTTGCGCAAAGTGCTCTGCCCCATCATCGTCCAAGTCGTCGCGGGCTACACACGTAATGACAGCGAACTCGAGACCCAGTGATGAAATAGCAACAGCAACATTTCGAGGTTCGCTTGCATCTACTGCTTCGGGCTTGCGCGTATCCACCAAACAAAACGTGCACGCTCGAGTGCAGCGTTCTCCCAGAATCATAAATGTTGCCGTTTTGCTTTCCCAACATTCATAAATATTTGGACATCCCGCCTCTTCGCAGACAGTATGAAGGTTTAAATCGCGAGAAAGTTCCTTCAGTTCTTTAAAACCTTCCGTGGCCTTCACTTTATTCTTCATCCATTCAGGACGAGCTCGCCTATCTTTCTCAAGGTCCACAGCAACGCCTGCCTGCGCCAATCTTCCCAACAATCTCAAACTCGGCTGCAGCGGAGACACCGCTTCTCTCGAAAACCTCGACAAATCAGAAGTCAGTAACTTTTCATCGTGATCTTGGGCAACAA
>CALMUU010000081.1 GCA_937872965.1 uncultured Actinomycetes bacterium | reverse complement strand
TATCTGTAAGTTCACAGACCCAACCCCGTACGCGTCGACCATGGAGGGGAATCCGGACGACTGACCCAACCCGAATGGATTCGCTTCCCCTGGTGCCTGTGTCGTGAACATACCAATACGATTGCTCGATCTTAGGAATATCAGGTGCGACGCGAACAAACATTGCGTACGCGACTAACGCGCAGCAAAGTGACGCGTGAGTTCCTCAATATACAGATCGACGCGTTCCCACGTAAACGTTTCTTCGCTGCGACCAAAGTGACCATAGGTTGCAGTTGGACGAAACCGAGGTGTGCGCAAGTTGAAATTGTCGATAATTGCACCTGGTCGGAGATCGAAGAGTTCCGCCACAGCAAGGTCAAGGGCTTTCTCATCGACGTTGCACGTACCAAAAGTTTCGATGTTTGTGCTCACGGGTCGCGCCACACCAATTGCATACGCAAGTTGAATTTCACATTTGTCAGCAAGACCCGCAGCCACAATACTTTTTGCTACAGCTCGTGCAGCATAGGCAGCACTTCGGTCAACCTTTGTTGAATCTTTTCCGGAGAATGCTCCGCCTCCATGGCGAGCATAGCCTCCGTACGTATCAACAATAATTTTGCGTCCGGTTAATCCCGAGTCTGCACGCGGTCCACCCAACACGAAAGATCCCGTAGGGTTGATAAGAAATCGAGTACTTGAAAGGTCAAGGTTGGCAGGCGAAGTTGCACGAATGACGCGTTCAATCACGTCGGATTCGATTTTATCGGCTTCGACTCCCGGTTCTGTTTGCGTAGATACCACAATGGTCGGCGCAGAAACGGGTATTCCATTTTCATAATTGATTGTGACTTGCGCTTTTCCGTCAGGACGAAGATAGGAGAGCTCCCCCGTTTTGCGCACTTCGGCAAGTTGTTTCGTGATGCGGTGCGCCCACCAAATCGGCAGAGGCATGAGATCCGGAGTTTCGTTACACGCATAACCAAACATCAATCCTTGGTCACCTGCGCCAAGGGTTTCATAACTATTGTCCATATCAATAGTTTCAAACTCATCGCGGCTTTCAAGCGACGTGGTTACTCCAGAAGAAATTTCGGGAGATTGTTCGTCGATCGCCACCATAACGCCACAGGCATTTCCATCAAAACCGGATTCATCCGAATCGTATCCTGCTTCACAAATCACACTGCGTGCAATCCCGGCAATATCAACGTAAGCATTGGTCGTAATTTCACCGGCGACAACAACGAGTCCGGTCGTTAAGAGAGTTTCACATGCAACACGACCAAAGGGGTCTTGTACCAAAATGGAATCGAGAACGGTATCGCTAATTTGATCTGCAAGCTTGTCGGGATGACCTTCGGTCACAGATTCTGAAGTAAAGAGCATGAAGATAGCTTAGTGTCTGGGTTTACTTTGTGGTCAATGAAAACTGTCCAGATATTCAGATAGAACTACGATTTGTATCAATAAGTTCCACGATTTCGAAACCGAGAACGTCTTTGGGAGCAGTATCCAACTCACGAGGACTATGGCCCGCATGATCAAAAATCCAGATCTTATTTGTATCTGACCCAAAGCCCGAGTCGCTCCGAGATACGTCGTTAGCAATAAGCATGTCGACTTTTTTACTTTCGAATTTCTTTGCGGCATTCTCGAGAACGTATTCACTTTCAGCACCAAAACATACGACGTATGTGCCTATGGCTTTATTTGCAACGATGTCGGCAATGATATCGGGCGTAGGAATGAGTTCGATCGACTCGATCCCCTTTTCACGCTTAAGTTTTATCTCTGATACTTGTGCAGGAGTTACGTCAGCGACAGCTGCTGACATGACAACAACGTCTGCTTGTTCAAGATACCGCATGACTGCATCGTGCATTTCCTGAGCCGTTTCGACTTCGACGCGTTCAATTCCTGGATCTGTTTCGAGATCGGAAGTCGTAACGAGAATGACTCGATACCCCGATAACATCGCAGCATGAGCAATTGCATGCCCCATCTTTCCCGTGCTGCGATTTGTAATCACCCGCACGGTGTCAATTGGTTCTCGCGTTCCACCAGCAGTAACCAACATCACTGATTGATTGATTGCAGGGTCAGACCCTGCAAAGGAGTTATCCACAGACAGGGTTGGACCCTGCAAAACCTGGAAAGGCAGATCTTTGAGCATGTCGATCACGCGATCGATGACGGTATCGGTTTCGACTAGCCGACCTCGACCCGTGTCGCCACCGGCAAGTTCGCCGTCGTCGGGTCCAACAAAATATTGTCCACGACTCGTGAGATCTGAGATATTTTTTTGCGTTGAGACGTTGTCGTACATTTCTTCATGCATGGCAGGCACAAAAACCACAGGCGTTGTTTGCGGTGTGCACAATAGCGTTGCAGAGACGATGTCATCGGCAATACCGTGTGCTGATTTAGCAATGATGGATGCCGTTGCCGGCATGACGAGAACTAGATCTGATGTTCGCCCCAAAGTTGTATGTGCAATTGAACCTCGGTTATCCCAAAGATCATCAAATGCAGGTTCGCTGGCCACTGCCGAAAAAGTTGCTGCGCCGACAAAACGTGAAGCAGAAGGCGTCATGGCAACACTGACATGAGCGCCAAGCTTTACAAGAGACCGAACGAGGTAAACGCTTTTATATGCAGCAATACTTGCAGTAACGCAAACAAGAATGCGGCGACCGATGAGTGGTTGGTCCGCCGAGGCCATCGATGTCGAATCAGTTAGGCAACAGAATCAGGTTCAGCGACGACAGTTTCTTCCTGTGCGTCTGAAGCTTCGACTTGTTCTTCAACTGGTTCTTCACCTGTCACATCTGCAATTTCTTGAATATCTTCTGCTTCGAGAGGCATGGCAATAATGTCACCATTGCTGATTTCTTCAAGAGCGATAGAGAGAGGCTTACGCGATACGGAGGTTACTTGAGGAGGAACAATACGACCAAGACCTTCACCCAATTGGTTGTAATAGTCGTTGATTTCGCGTGCACGCTTAGCTGCAAGTGTTACGAGAGTAAATTTCGATCCAGCATTTTCCAAGAGCTTTTCCATGCCTGGATCCATGAGAGATGACTTTTTATCCACTGAAAACCGCCTTTTGTGAGATGTCCATTCTACTGCATATCGGGTCTCACCTAGGAAATGAGACAAATCCCAGCCCTTTGGGTCGTTCCTGATGCCAGGAGCGTAGCGACTAAGCAGCAGGTGCGGCCCTCCCCCAAAGTAACTAAACAGCAGCAATTCGTTCAGTTGCAACAAGGCTCATAGTCCACAGGTGCGGCCCTCCCCTAAAAATAACGCAGTAACAGCAATTCGTTCAGTTGTCCCGGGGCTATTTATACCTTCGCGATGTGGTCTTTGACAATCGCCGTTAACTCTGACAAGGCACGGCCCAGGTCGTCATTAATAAGGAGAGCAGAAAAATGGGGAACCAACCGCTCTTCTTTTTCAGCAGCGGAAAGCCTTTTGTCGAGCATTACTTCTGTCATGTTCGGATCTTCGCGTTCAAGGAGTCGACGACGCTGAATTTCTTGGCTGGGGGCTTTCACAAAAATGAGAAATGCATCAGGATAAAGTTCTTTTACTTTTAACGCACCTTGCACATCTATTTCGAGAATGACTGATCGACCTTCAGCGCGCTTTTCCTCGATGGGGGGTTTGGGTGTGCCCTTCCAGTCTCCATACACTTCGAAATATTCGAGCATACCGCCATGCATTGCCAATTCCATAAATGCATCTTCATCCACAAAAAAGTAATGCTTGCCTTCCTCTTCATGAGGACGAGGTGCTCGTGTCGTCGCAGAAATACTGAGATAGAGTTCGGGAATTCTTTTCATTAACTCGGAAACGAGAGTTCCTTTACCTACACCGGAGGGCCCAGCAATAACAATGAGTTTTCCCTGGGAAGGAGACGTTGATGAAGATGATGAATCTGGTGACATAAAGGTATGTTTACTCTAATAAACCAATCACGTAAGACGTGAATTAACAGTCAGGGAGAACAAGATAACTTAACCAGGAAATTCAGATGAGAATTTGTTGAGAAGAGCAGCCTTTTGTTTTGTTCCCAACCCGCCCAAGCGACGGGAAGCAGCGATTTCAAGTTCTTCCATCAAACGCTTTGCTTTGACCTTACCCACACCAGGGAGAGATTCGATCACAGCAACAACTTTGAGTTTGGCCAATATAGGGTTAGCTTCCATTTCGCGGAAAAGGTCCGGCAAAGAAAGAACACCCATCTTGAGTCGTTCCTTGACTTCCGCACGCACGCGACGTGCAAGAGCTGCCTTTTCGAGAGCTGCAGCTCGTTGTTCAGGTGTGAGCTGTGGAGGAGTCGGCATCGACGGTCCTTTCTCTCTTTTGGTCGTTTAAAACTGCTGGTCAGACTATAGCGTCACAATTATTGCAAGGAATGGATACATGAGAGGGCCGTAGCCACAAATTGTCCTAATTGACGTATTTCGCATGCAACGCTATGCTTTTTCTCTTATGGCAAATGGACGTACGTCACAACAATGGTCATGGATGACAGACGCTGGGCATCCTCGTGTACCAGGTTCGCTCTCGGCATTCGATTATGAAGAACTAGCACGCTTTTTCAAAACTCTCCCTAATTTCACACTGCTGACTCGTGAAGGAAGCGTTGTTACGGCTTCTGTTGATCCCAGTATTGCACCAGCGCTCAAAGCCTTATGCATCGTTCTCTACAACATATATATCAACAACAGAGAAGCGTCAGGCATCAGAGCCGACATGCGGAGCGATTTCGAAGACGCTACATCACCCCTGCTGGCTGCACTCGCACTTGTGGTTCTTCATGATCGTCCCGTTGCCTACGGTGGAACGAAACAGCCTATTGGAGCACTCGATCAAATCGACATCGACTTTCTTCGGATGTTGGACGCACACCTGGACCTGGCCAAAAACGTGACGATCCCTCATGGAATGAAAAAACTAGTGAGAGATTCCTGGGATCTCATCTCCCTGCTTGATGCTGACATTAAACCTTTACAACCTGGAGAAGATCTTATTGACATTGCAGAAAGATTTCAACAACTCCCGAGGGATATAGAAAGAATACTTGCTCTTGTGTATTTTGAAAAGACACTTGCCCCATTAGGTGAAGACCTTGTTGAACGCGGCTTAGTAGATAACTTGCCTGCCGAGACACGGACATATTTCACACAACATGCTTTAGTGCATGCAGGAGCACGTCTGCATTCTTATCAATCATACGGACCTAATGGACAGCAACCTGTTGCAGCTATCAGAGGACTAGATCTCGTTAGATAATACTCGCAGCTTTGACTTGTGAATACACCTCGTGCGCTGCAGCCAGAGGATCCTGCGCGGCGTAAACCGCTCGTCCTAACACAATCCAGCTTGCTCCGTCATTAATTGCGTCGCCCGGTGTTGCAACCCTCGTTTGATCGCCTTTGTCTTGACCTGCAAGACGGATGCCGGGTACTAACATCCGAACAGTCGGAGCGGTCTGTTTAACATGAGTAACTTCGTGAGCTGAACACACCATGTCGCATTTCACAGCAGAAATGAGTTTAAGTCTTTCGTCAAAAGCTAAAGAGTCAGCAGGCAATGACGTGAGTACAGTCACTCCCAATAAAATCGGTGATTCATATCCTCCCGCCGAAGCTCCTTCATTCAGCCCTTTGCGTGCTGCTCGCAACATTTCTTCTCCCCCAGCGGCATGGACAGTCATCATAGATATTCCACGGGAAGCATGAACTCGACATGCACGTTCAACGGTATTGGGGATGTCGTGGAGTTTCAGATCAAGAAAAACTTTCATACCTCGATCGCGTAGTTTTTCCAATGCAGAGACACCTGATTCTGCGTAAAGCTCACTGCCGACCTTGGCATATCCAAAATATTCTCCAACCTGATCAACAAGTTTGAGCGCTTCGTCGATATTGCCTACATCGAGACTCAACACCATCTTGTCAATGATCTCTTGGTCTATGTCTTTTATAGATACTGAAGTCATAACGATACCTTCTTTTTCGTAGGCGTTGGAGCGTTTGAGACTCATACAGTGAGTCTTTGGCGCTCCAACGCTATCAATTTACGTCGGCATTTCTATTGCACCGATAAGATCCGAAACATTGGCGACACCAGTGGAGACACAAAAGTCTTTGAGTTCCTGGGCGATGCGAATCGTAGCCCGAGGATCTGCAAATACTGCAGTCGCAACACCGACTGCGCTGGCACCGCACATCATCATGGATGCAGCGTCGACACCCGTCATCACTCCCCCGGTTCCAATAATGGGAGTGTCGGGAAAAGCTTGGTGGACTTCGTATACGCCTTTTTGAGCAATGGGTAAAACGCCAGCTCCGGAATAACCACCCGCACCTTTCCCTAAGAGAGGAACACGGGTGTACGGATCGATTACGAGACCTAAAGCCGTGTTAAACAGCGTCAGCATATCTGCACCGCCCTCAATGGCCGCTTGTGCAATTTCGGTAATACGAGTAACGCCACTCGTCAACTTTATGGAGATCGGAATGCTCTCCCCCAATTCTTTTTTAACCCGTTGAGTTATAGCACGAGTATCGTCCGCATTTTGCGCAAAGAGACGATTGCCGCTTTCGGTATTAGGGCAACTGAGATTCACTTCGATGGCAATAAATGCATCGGCAACAGGCGCCAAGATCGCTGCGGCCTGCTCATATTCCTCGATTGTTCGCCCCCATAATGCCATGATAAAACGCCCGCCTGTGTTGCGAATTTTTTCGAGATCACTGTCTACCCACGCACCAATATGGGGCCCAGGCAAACCAACGGAGTTCATCATTCCCGTTGGAACAGCAGCAACACGGGGAGCAGAATTCCCGGGCGAAATAAAGGGAGCCAAAGATTTAATCGTAATCGCACCGACATCTTGAGGATTCACTACATCGAAGAGTTCATTGCTGTGACCAAAACTTCCCGACGCTGCAATGATGGGATTAGGCAACACCACCTGAGTATTACCTGCCACCAATGTGGTCGTAAGATCCACGTGAAGCGTTTCCACTTACGCACCCTTGTTATTAAGGACAAGTTGAGTATTGGCATAAAGATTTTGGAGGGACAAAACTTCAACTTCGACATCACGCCACTGTGCAATACCTGCGCCCAGCGCCTTTGCTGCCGCGATTGTTGTTACGCAGGGAATCCGATATTTTGTTGCTGCAACACGGATGTGTTGACCGTCTCGACGTGTGCTGCGCCCACGTGGGGTGTTGATCACAAAATCGATTTTGCCCGACGACATCAAGTCAATAACGTCATCGCCAACAGCATCTCCCACTTTCGCAATCACATGATCGACCGGAATTCCATTTTGCACCAAAGCTTGCGCCGTTCCTGTAGTGGCCGCGAAACGAAATCCAAGGTGATGATATTGTCGAGCAACATCGATGGCTCTTTCTTTGTCACGATCAGCAACCGAGATAAAGACCACACCCGATTCAGGAATAACCATTCCTGCACCCAATTGAGATTTATAGAATGCAGCACCGAATGTTGCAGCCGACCCCATAACTTCGCCTGTTGAACGCATCTCGGGTCCAAGGACAGCATCGACCATTGGAAACCGAGCAAAGGGAAGAACAGCTTCCTTGACGGCGACACGCCCCGAGGAACGATAGTCACGCGCTCTGTCAATAATTCCTTCTTCGCACATGCGCTCAATGGTTTCACCCATCATCATGCGTGTTGCAATTTTTGCGAGAGGAATACCTGTCGCTTTCGCAACAAAGGGAACGGTACGCGATGCACGCGGGTTGGCTTCGATAATAAAAACAGATTCATCTTGAACAGCAAACTGAATATTAATCAGTCCAACCACATCCAATCGTTCAGCCAAAGCACGAGTTGCCTCCTCGATCGTTGCAACAGTTGCATCAGATAATGTTTGTGGAGGCAAAGCACAGGCCGAGTCGCCCGAGTGAACGCCTGCCTCTTCAATGTGTTCCATGATTCCACCAATCATGAAATTACCTTTCACATCTCGAAGCGCATCGACATCGACTTCAATTGCCTCTTCTAAGAATCGATCGATGAGAGCTGGACGTTCCATGGAAAGACCGCCTTCCCGTCCGAGACTTCCCATGGCCCCCAATTCTTCCATTGCTTCTCTGAGTTGAGCTGGATCATCGACGATCTGCATAGCGCGACCACCAAGCACATAGCTTGGGCGTACGAGCGCGGGGTATCCAATACCCTCGGCGATTTGTAAAGCTTCATCAACATCAACTGCTACACCTCCGGGAGGTTGCGCAATTGCGAGTTCATCACAGAGAGAATGAAAACGATCGCGATCTTCTGCCAAGTCGATCGAGTCAGGTGATGTTCCCAAAACTTTGTAGCCGTGGTCCTCAAGGGTGCGCGCAAGCTTGAGCGGAGTTTGACCGCCCAAGGACACAATGATGCCAAGCGGATGCAATCGTGCACAAATCGCCAAGACGTCACTCGCGGTTAGGGGCTCGAAAAACAACATGTCGGAAGTGTCGTAATCGGTGGACACAGTTTCGGGATTGCAATTGATCATCACCGAGGCATAGCCCATCTCTCGCAATGCATAGCTCGCGTGAACACAGCAATAGTCAAACTCGACACCCTGACCAATTCGATTTGGACCTGAACCCAAAATGACGACCGTCGGCTTTCCCGGTAGATGAAGTTCGTCTTCATCAGCGTATGTGGAGTAATAATACGGAGTATAAGAAGAGAATTCTCCCGCACAGGTATCAACAACAGAATATGTTTTTTCTAAATTATGTGTCGAGATTGTATTGAGCACTTCGTCAAGCGAACAATTCCACGCATAGGCAATCTGTTCTGCAGAAAAACCATCGCGCAATACACGCCTGAGTTCAGTACGAGAAATAGTCGATGACGTTCGCGCTTCAAGCACTTCACGCGTCTCAATTATTTGCATGATCTGATTGATAAAGAAAGGATCGATATGCGTGAGCTCATGGGCACGTGCAGGATTCATAAACGATCGCAAGGCCGACTCAAGAACAAACAGTCTTTCGGGGTTGGGGGATGTGAGAAGGTCCACCTTTTCGTCTTCGCTCAGCGAATCGGTGATTGATTCTTGAACATCGCAATTCAATCCGAAGCGACCATTCTCCATCGAGCGGAGAGCTTTTTGCAATGATTCTCTAAAAGTTCGTCCAATTGCCATGACTTCACCGACACTCTGCATCTGTGTTCCCAACTCAGAACTTGCACCAGGAAGTTTTTCGAAAGCAAAGCGAGGTATTTTTGTAACAACATAATCAATCGAAGGCTCAAAACATGCAAGTGTTCGTTGAGTAATGTCGTTGGTGATTTCATCGAGCGTGTAACCAACAGCCAAGCGCGCTGCAATTTTTGCAATAGGGAAACCTGTTGCCTTACTTGCCAAAGCAGACGACCGCGAAACACGTGGGTTCATTTCAATCACGATCTGTTTGCCCGTTGCAGGATCCACAGCAAACTGAACGTTACTTCCACCCGTATCAACTCCGATGCGTCGAAGAACCTTAAAAGAAGCGTCGCGCATCGTTTGGTATTCCACATCGGTAAGCGTCATTTGCGGCGCAATAGTGATTGAGTCTCCGGTGTGAACACCCATGGCATCGAGATTTTCAATCGAACAGATCACAACACAATTGTCGTTCTTATCACGAACAACTTCGAGTTCGAATTCTTTCCAACCCAAAACACTTTGCTCGACAAGGATTTCACCAATAGGCGATGCTTCGATTCCAATACGAGCGAAATCAGTCATCTGCGCTTTGTCGTACGCGATACCCGTTCCCCCGCCACCCATGATGAAACTTGGTCGAATCATGATAGGGTAACCAATCGCATCGGCCGCTTCGAGCGCGTCGCTTACATTGTTCACAATTGTTGAACGACATGTAGCAAGACCAATTTCTGTCATCGCATTTTTGAAAAGTTCGCGATCTTCTGCAGTACGAATCGCATCAGGGTTTGCGCCAATCATCTCTACGCCATACTTTTCAAGAATGCCTTGATCAGCAAGACCGAGCCCTAAGTTCAGTGCCGTTTGACCTCCCAATGTAGGAAGAAGTGCGTCGGGGCGCTCAAGCGCAATAATGGCTTCAAGGTGGGCGATGTCGAGCGGTTCAATATAGGTTGCATCAGCGACATCGGGATCGGTCATAATCGTTGCAGGGTTGGAGTTCACCAACACGACTCGGTACCCCTCAGCTTTTAAAACACGACACGCCTGAGTTCCCGAATAGTCAAACTCGCATGCTTGACCAATAACTATGGGTCCAGACCCGATAACCAAAATTGATTCAATATCTGTGCGCTTAGGCATTATTTTCTTCCTTTTCCAAAGAGTTCCATTGAAGTAATAAAGTCATCAAAGATCACTCCCGCTTCATGAGGGCCAGGACTCGCTTCTGGGTGATGTTGCACACTGAACGTAATCCCATCATTCATTCGCAGGCCTTCTACTGTTCCGTCGTTGAGATTGACGTGTGTTATTTCTGCACCAGAAATTTTCCCAGCATCGACGGCGTAGTTGTGATTTTGACTCGTGATTTGGATTGTTCCACCCAAGAGATTCTTCACCGGATGATTGCCGCCGTGATGACCAAATTCAAGTTTGTAGGTAGAACCGCCCAATGCGTTTCCAAGAAGTTGGTGACCTAAGCAGATTCCAAACACAGGTAAGTTCCCTACTAATTGCGCCAAGTTATCAGATGCACCTGTGACAGCCGATGGGTCCCCCGGTCCGTTCGAAAGGAACACACCGTCGGGTTCGCGGGCCATCACGTCTGCTGCAGATTCGTTCCATGGAACAACTTCAATGGAGCATCCCCTCTGTTCCAAGCAATCAAGAATGGAACTTTTTATTCCGTAGTCATAAGCCACAACGTAGAAAGGAGAATCTTGTGAACCTCGCGAGTACGGCGTCTTTGTCGATACGAGTTCTGCGAGATTATGTCCGTCTGTACCCGTTGCGGACACTGCCGCTTCTTTGACGCTTTGCTCATCTGTTCCAAATGCTGCAGGCAATGCTCCGTTGTCTCGAATGAATCGCGTGAGAGCACGCGTATCGACATTACATAACGCGGGTATGCCGTGCCGCACAAGATATGCATTGAGAGTTGCATTCGCACGCCAGTTGGAATATTTGCGGGCCAAATCTCGCATGATGACACCATTACAAAATGGTTTTACTGCTTCGTCGTCTTCATCGTTGACGCCATAGTTCCCCAACTGGGCGGCAGTAAACGTAATGATCTGTCCTGCATAACTTGGGTCAGAAATGATCTCTTGGTAACCCGACATCGCGGTATTGAAAACCACTTCGCCTGTGGCTACACCCGATGGTGGAACAGCTCCACACATCGTGCCTTCGAATTGTGTTCCATCGTTAAAGATAAGAACTGCTGGGACATCTGCCTGTGTCATTGTGTCGGAGATCCTTTCTCGCACGTCATTTTTCCACGCACGAATGTGTAATGTACTTTGCCTGTCAACTTTTGGCCGTCCCATGGAGAGTTGATGCTCTTCGATTGCAGATGCTGCGCGTCAACAATCCATTCTTCTTTACTGTTAAAGACAGTGATGTTTGCAGGATTTCCTGGAGCAATATCGAGACCGTGTCCCCCTCGTGAGGACTCCAATTTATGTGCGTTGATGATGCGAGCAGGATTGAGAGACATCACGCGTACCAGATCTTCAAGTGTGAGAACGCCAGTTTCAACCAAGTAAGTCATACACACAGAAAAAGCTGTTTCAACACCCAACATTCCAGGGGGCGCATCGGTGATCCCTAATGCTTTTTTATCGGCGGGATGAGGTGCATGATCAGTAGCAATGGCAGCAATAGTTCCATCAGCTAACCCTGCTCGCAACATTTCTACGTCACGTGCAGTACGCAGAGGTGGATTCATTTTGAAGCTGGTATTTCCCGATAGCAATTCTTGCGATGTCAGCACAAGATGTTGGGGTGCGATTTCGGTTGATACATTGACGCCTTGCGTCTGAGCTTGGCGAATGAGGTCCAATCCTTCGACGGTGGAAAGATGGAGGACATGGTAGCGAAGTTTTGGGTCCGCAAACGCTTTCATCAAAGCGATGTCACGCGCAATAATAATTTCTTCCGCAACACGATGTCGCCCTTTGACCCCCAGTTCCTCGCTCACTGGACCTTCATCCATCACGCCATCATGCACAAGAGAATGATCTTCACAGTGTTGTGCGAGAACGACATCATCGTATGCCGAGAGAGTCTCGATGGCTTCACGCATCAGTCGAGCACTCGCAACGCATTCACCATCGTCCGTAAATGTTCGCGCACCCGCTGCATAAAGATCCGCGAGAGGTGCTAGTTCTTTACTCTCAAGATTTTTTGTGATTGCAGCCGAAGCATAAACATCACAGAGAGCTTTTTGTGACCGAGCGGACATATCGCGGAATGCCTCGACGCTATCGATGCGCGGGTATGTGTTGGCCATAGTTTGAACAGCAGTAACTCCACCCACTGCTGCTGCTCGCGAGCCGGTTTCGATATCTTCCGCTTCTTCGCGGCCAGGCTCACGAAAATGAACTTGAATGTCGACAAATCCCGGAGAAATCAGCATATCGGTTGCGTCGATAACGTGCGCACCTTCGGGAACACTCACGGAATCCGACACTTCAGAGATTGTTCCATCGGTGATGAGCACATCTCCTCGACGTTGTGCTTGTGAATCGACGACCTCGCCACCAAGAAGAGCAAAAGTGTTACTCATGTTTGATCCATTCTTTCCACATCGATACGATCTATACCATCGAGTTCATCCATCAAGACGTGGACTTGTTCGCTCCGTTTGGTGGGAAGGTTTTTACCAATGAAATCTGCACGTATGGGAAGCTCGCGATGTCCTCGATCGATCAATACAGCAAGCTGCACTTGCTTCGGACGTGAAACTCTCGTCACCGTATCCATTGCGGCACGAATGGATCGACCAGTAAAGAGAACATCGTCAACAAGTACGACGTGAGAGTTCGTGAGGTCTAGATCGTTTTCTGCTGAAAACAGCGCCGGAAAAATCGATGCATCCTCGGAGTCAAACAGAGATGCTGAAGTTGTTAACCCGTCATCACGCGCTTGCGTAATATCAAGAGAGTAAACAGGAACAGAGGTTTCTTCTATATCAGAAATATTTTTTGCGAGCCGAGAAGCCAAAAGCGCGCCTCGACGAAGGAGACCGAGAAGGACAAGATTGTCCGCCCCATTATTTCGTTCAATAATTTCATGAGAGATACGGGTACATACGCGCCGCATGTCATCACTCGAAAAGACACTTAAAGTTGTCACACGCCTCCACGTCAGTCTCTCTGTACTGCCTCACAAACTATGTTTGCGTCACCTCACGGGATGAATTGGCTACGTAAAGTATATCATATCCCTTACCGTCATTCCGAGGCCTTGCCGAGGAATCTCTGCGATACGAGCCTCATACGACCGCTGCGCGGAGATCCTTCGCAAGCTCAGGATGACTTGATCACAGGGAGCGACCGGAGGAGCCAGGAGCGAAGCGACTACCGCGAGTCGTGTGGGGCTTTGCCCGCGCGACGACAATAGATCACAGATAGACCTCTTCGAGCAGATCCTGCTGTAGAGCTGTAAGCCAATCGTAAATGCCACGTAGTTGAGCATGAGGATCATCAGGGTCAATTTCATTATCGTCATCAGAGATATTGAGTTTCGTTCCTAAGGCCAAACGTAAATCATTGAGACCTTTGAGCCAGGCCTCTGTTTCATCGGGCGAAAGCAATACCATTTTCAGATCGCCCGCATTGCGGTCCGCGGGTGCATCTTCGATACGCTTGATCGATTCGATGAGCATCACCAGTGTGGCAACCCGCGATTCCAGAAGTTCGGGATGTGCATAGTCCGCCCATGTCATTTCCGCCGTTTCTTCTGTAGGGTCGAGATAGGCTCGTGGGAACAATCGTTCGCGGACCGGATCTTCTCCGAGGGCTGGCGTTTCCATGATGGCCCTAAGATCGAGAGCGATATCGACAAAGATTCGTGCCTCTTCAACAAAAAGGTATGCTTCGATACCTTCGATAGTCACAGCGAAACGGGAAGTGCGCATAGAGATTTATTCGTCCTTCTGCATCGTCGCCCAAAGTCCATGGGCATGCAAGCGGCTTACGTCATGTTCGCATGCATCACGGCGGCCCGACGACACCACAGCTTTTCCGTCTTTATGTACTTGCATCATGAGCTCAGTGGCTTTTTCCTTCGAGTATCCGAAAAGTTTTTGAAGAACATGGACAACAAAACTCATTAAGTTGACCGGGTCGTTCCACACAATAACAACCCACGGAGAATCCAGCATTCCTTCAAGATCGAGGTCGCCTTCAATAACGGGAACGGGAGTTTCAGTCACTTGCTTACCTATACATCAGTTTCTGGCACATCTTGGCTATGCTCATTGTTCTGTTCCTGAGATCGTATCAAATCTACGCCACGCACGTTGTGAGCAATTGTACCTAAAACACCATTAACAAATCGAGGAGACTCGGGCGTCGAGTATGTCTCACACAATTTTACAGCTTCAGAAATAACCGTACCCACAGGCGTATCTGCACTGCGCACAAGTTCAGTGATAGCCATTCGTAACACTGCCCGGTCGAAACCGGGAAGACGATCACTAGCCCAGCCCTTGGTGCTGTCAGATAATAATGTCGCGATGCGGTCGGATAATCGTGAATAGTCTTCCAAGAGCGCAACAACATATTTATCGGGAGCCACATCGAGCTCAGCAAGCGTTGCGTCGACTGTCTGGTTCTTTGAGTCTGACTCAAAAAGCAAGAGCGCCGCACGTTCGCGAGCATCAGTCTTATTCACCAGTCATTCCTTCAATGCAAGCAAGGATCATACGCGAGTGATGTAATCACCCGTGCGAGTATCAACACGAATCAATTCACCTTGGTTCACAAAAAGAGGGACCTGGACAACAAGTCCCGTTTCCAGCGTTGCTGGTTTACGAGCACCCGAAACGCGGTCGCCTTGTAATCCAGGTTCGGTTTCTGCAACAGTGAGCTCAACGCTCGCCGCAAGTTCGACACCTAAGGGTTCATAACCAAACATAGGAATCATTGCATTATCCGATTCCTTGAGATACTTCCCCGCTTCGCCCACTTGATCTGCACTCAGATTCATCTGATCATATGTTTCAAGGTCCATGAAAACGTAGTTTTGACCTTCGCGATATAAGAACTGGTAGTCACGCTTATCAACAACCGCTGGCTCGACCTTTGTTCCCGCACTAAAGGTTTTTTCTAATGTCCGTCCTGTACGCAAATTTTTGAGCGTCGTACGCACAAAAGCAGGGCCTTTACCCGGCTTGACATGTTGAAAATCTGTTATTTGCATGAGACCTTCATCGAGATCCAGATACATACCGTTTTTGAAATCACTTGTAGAAATAGCCATAAGGGAGGAAAGCTTAGTTGCTTGTGAGGATTTCCGTCACATATGTGAAAAATAGGCCAGACCCCGGATTGGCCTTGGATGCTGGGCTAACTCACTCAAATCACAAGGAGCGATCGGAGGAGCGACTGCGAGTTGCGTCCGGCTTTGCCGGCGTAACGATTATAAAACAAGCTTTTTTGGTGCGCAGGTGAGCACTTCAGCGCCATCTTCGGCGACACAGAGCGTATCTTCGATGCGTACACCCGCGAATCCTTCGATGTAGATGCCCGGTTCGACAGTAAGAATATTGCCGGCTTGTGCATTATCGGTTCCCGCACCGCGCACCCAAGGCTGTTCATGGACATCGAGCCCGACACCGTGGCCTGTCGAGTGAGTGAAATACTGGTCTACTCCACATTCGCGAAGATAATCCCGACATGCTCCGTCGATCTGGGAAACAGCCACACCCGAACGAACAATCTCTCGACCCAAACGTTGCGATTCAATGACCTGGTCCCACATCTCTTTTTGACGATCATCGGGTTCGCCGACGCTTACGGTACGTGTCATGTCGGAACAATACCCCTCAACAATACAACCAAAGTCGATGACGATCATCTGGCCAGGTTCAATCTTTGCCTCTGTGGGCATCGCATGAGGAAGTGCTGCTCTGGCTCCACAAGCGACGATGGTGTCGAAGGAATTTCCTGACGCGCCAAGGTCAACCATACGGCGATCGAGCGCGATCGCAAACTCTTTTTCTGTGGGGAATTCACAGAGCTGTGGGAGAACTTGTTCAAGCGCATCGTCTGCGATTCGACATGCAGCACGAATGCGATCTACTTCCCCGGCTTCTTTGATAATGCGTACTTGTTCGACGATGCCACTAGTCGGAACGAATGTGTTGTCTGAAAAATGTTCGATATATTTATTCGCGCCAGCTAAAGCAAGAGTGTCTGCTTCAAGACCAATGCGCATTCCTGGAGTAATGACTTTTTCAAGGAAGGTTATAGGACCCTCACCTTGAGTTGTGATGAAGATCTCAGCATCCACACGCGCTGCCTCAAGCTGCTCTTTGCTTTGTGTGGTGTAACGACCATCCGTAATAAAGATCAATGTATCTTTCGTCAGTAGAACCAGGCCATTCGAACCCGTGAACCCCGTGACGTAACGAACATTTGTGAGATGGGAAATGAGAAGGGCATCAATTGTGTCAGGAAAAACTGCCCGTACTTTATCTGCCCGACGGGAGTAATCCATGGGCGTGAGTTTGGCGAGCAATTCAGAGCTTTGTGTCATTAATGTCTCTCGTCACTTTCCTGGCATGGCCTTAATTATCTATTTTGCGAGAAGGCTCGCCACTGCTTGTGCTGCAAGGGCATAGGAATCTATTTTGAATCCAGAAATTACTCCAGTTACAACCGCTGAGATGACGGAAGTATGTCGAAACTCTTCACGTGCCCCTGGATTAGAAAGATGGACTTCGATTTTGATTCCGTCAAACATCACAAGTGCATCGCGAATTGCATAGGAATAATGCGTGAAAGCACCTGCATTAATAATGATGGCATCGGTGTTGCCTCTGGCTTTTTGGATTGCATCAATAAGTTCGTTTTCTGCATTGGACTGAAAGTCATCAACGTCGAAACCGGGCAATGCTTTCTTGACCACGTCTACGCAATCAGACAAAGTTTCGGTTCCATAAATTTCCGGTTCACGCTCACCTAAGAGATTGAGATTGGGGCCAGTTAAGACGAGTACGCGCATAAACATAGTTTTGCACATAAATCATCACCGAATCTCGCGTTTACTAGGCTGAACCCATGACTCGGCTTTTTTCTTTTAAATACCATAGTTTTGACGTTCCTCTGGACTGGGAAAATACCGATTCGAACGAAACGATCTCAATTACTCTTCGTGAAATTCTTGACGTAGAAGGTAAAGATAAGCCTCCCATTCTCTTTCTCCAAGGCGGCCCGGGCTTTGGATCTCCACTCCCTACAGACGATAAATGGATGATTGAACTTCAGAAAAGATTCAGAATTTTTCTTCTCGATTCACGAGGTATGGGCATGAGCACTCCCATTGATATTCCTGGACTTCTGGAAATGGACCAAAATAACAGAATTAAAACAGTGGAGTATCTAACTCATTTTCGTGCAGATTCTATTGCACGCGACGTCGAGCACATCCGACTTTCTCTTTTTAATGATGAAGACTTTTATACTTTTGGACAAAGTTTCGGCGGCTGGTGCACTCTTTCTTACCTTTCACTTTTTCCCAACTCACCTAAAGCATGCTTTCTCAACGGCGGTTATCCTCCCATTGGACATGAGCCACTGAATGTATACCGTGCTCTAGTTCCCCAAGTGGATCGTTCCAACCAAGCATTTCTCGATCGATATCCTGAGACCAAAGAACAGCTGGAATATTTAGTTCATCATTTAGACGACAAAACACTTTTTTCTTTGGCTCAAAGTGGTTTTTGGTCTGGGTTCTCTAATCACCATAAAAATCTTCGTGTCGCAATCGAAGGCCTCTACTACGATCTCCTCACCATCGGTCGACCATCACTACGTTCCCGTCGAATGATGTATGACCCTATGGGCTTTGCGAGCAACCCTATTTACGTCTTCCTCCATGAGGCTATTTACTGTGAAGGCACTGCCTCAAATTGGGCCGCTGAGACTGTCATGCTCAAAGAAAATGGTCGTCCATCGCTCATAGATATATCAAAGTTTTTTCTGGGAGAAAATGTTCTTCATAACCACTTCGAAACAATTAAAGAACTCACGCCGCTTACAGAGCTCATGGAAACACTCATGTCGTATTCCGATTGGGGACAACTTTACGACACAAAGAGCCTTGCCCGCTGTGAAGCTCCCGTGATCGGTCTTGTGATGGAGATGGATACCGCCGTGGTTACTTCCTACTCTCGAGAATGCGCTTCACTGCTCGGTAATGGACATGTAATCAAAAGCGATTTAGATCATCACGCCTTTTACGTTGAGCCGAAGAGAGTCTTCACTGAGATGTTTGCGAAGCTGGATGAAGTCACGCAATAAGAACATCAGCCGCTTCGCGGAGATCCCTCGCAAGCTCGGGATGACGGGCTTGCGTTCAGGATGACAGGAGTAACGACTTAACCGATAAAGCGCTGGAGGGCGAGCTCCACTGCAGAGCGCTCGACGTCGTGAACAAGTTCTGCACCACCACCGAGGTTCATCAAGATCATGCTCAGTCCACCGTCTGATTTCTTGTCGGCGAGCATAAGGTCAACGAGCGCAGACGCATCTCGACATTGCTCAGGCATCTCGCTTTGTAAACCCAATGCTTCAAGTAAAGCAACTGCTTCATCTTTTTGCGATACAGGAATACGCCCAAGGTCACAAGAGAGTTCTGCAGCAAAACGCAACCCAAGAGCCACAGCCACGCCATGGGGAACCAAATATTGCGTTTGTGTTTCAATCGTGTGCGCGAGGGTATGTCCAAGATTAAGGGTTGCGCGAATCCCGTTGCGCTCGCGGGGATCACGGGCAACAATGTGAAGCTTGTGATTCATGCAGGAACGAATGATGGGAACGAGCACTTCGCTATTGCGCGCAAGGATTTTGCCTGCATTCCCAGTAATTGCTTCGGCTACAGACGTGTTTCCTAACAAAGCGTACTTGGCAACTTCCCCGAGACCGCTCAGAAAATCATCTTGAGGCAAACTCGCCAAAGTTGATGTATCAGCGATGATTGTTTTCGGTTGGTGAAAAGAACCCACAAGATTTTTTCCACCGGGAAGATTAATGCCACATTTTCCACCAATGGAAGAATCTACTTGGGCTAGCAACGTTGTCGGCACCTGAATAACATCGATTCCGCGATGATACGTTGACGCGACAAATCCTGAAAGGTCTCCAACGACGCCGCCGCCCAGAGCAACAACACACCCAAATCGCGTCACTCGCTCTTGCGCCATCATGCCAATCACTTGTTCGTATGTAGAAAAAGTTTTCGCGTCTTCACCTTCGGGAACGATGATAGGAATCACTTTAACTCCAGCATTTTCAAATGAGGAAGTCACGGATTTTCGATAACTTTCGGGTATGGATTCTTGAGAAATCAGAACAGCCATAGAATATCCGGAAACATACACTGAAATTTTTTCGAGCAGGTTATCTTCTACGACCACTGAAGATGAAGCATCAGCACTATGACCACTCATCCGATTGCACTGTCGAATCACAGCGTCAGCCACCGCATCAATCGTTCGACGCGATGTTGCAATTGTGATATCGGCAGCTAGTTCGTAACATTCTCTACGAACAAGGAATTGTTCATGAACTTTTTCTTCTAGGTCGCCTTCCAGCAAAGGGCGCGTATTAGTTTCATCAGCCTTAATGCGCTCGAGGATATCTGCTTCAAAAGCGTTGAGATACACAACGTAGCCATTGTTACGCATGTCGATAATGTTGCGACTGTCTAAGACAGTTCCTCCGCCCGTGGCGTACACATGAGGTTCGCTCTCAATCGATAGCGCTCGAATGGTTTCTCGTTCTTGTTCACGAAACGCAGCTTCACCGAACTCAGCAAAGTATTGATGAATAGGCATACCCACCCGTTGTGAAATCGCATCGTCGAGATCAACCACATCGATCTTCGAAAGCTCACCCACGGCACGCGCGACAGTTGTTTTACCGACACCCGAAGCACCAACAAGAAAGATATGACGTTTTTCGTTACTCATAATAATTAATCAAGCGATTCTGAAAAGTTACGTGCGTTGGCCAGAAATTCTTTCATCGAGTCTCCGCCAAATTTACGGGACGCTTCACTCATCAAAGTCAAAGCCACCATGGTTTCTGCAACAACGCCGGCTGCAGGTACAGCAGTCACGTCAGTGCGTTCTTTAAAGGACACAGTTTCTTCTTTCGTTTCTACATCTGTCGTGCGAATGACCGGGCGGTTGAGAGACGCCAGAGGTTTCATCCACGCACGACACACTAAAAGCGAACCGTTAGTGATCCCCCCTTCCACTCCGCCCGCGCGTGCGGTGGGGCGTACGTAGTGATCGGTGTCGTAAAGAATTTCGTCGTGAGCTTCGCTTCCCCATTTATAAGCATTATCAAAACCGTCACCAATTTCAACGGCCTTGATTGCCTGGATACTCATCAACGACTGCGCGAGGAGCCCATCAATCTTTCGATCCCAGTGCACATGGGAACCCAAACCTTCGGGAACACCGAATCCAAGAACTTCCACGACTCCTCCAAGAGAGTCTCCTGCCTTGGCTGCAGCTTTAATTTCTGCAATGATCGCATCGGTTGATTCAGCCGAAAAACATCGCACTTCATTGGCATCAATCGTTGCCAGATCAGAAAAATCAGGCCGAGGCGCACCTTCGGGAACTCGGGCTTGTCCTATGGAGAGAACATGCGACATAATCTCGGTGCCCAGCTCACGCATCACTAACTTTGCAATGGTACCTGCCGCAACACGGGCAGCTGTTTCACGTGCACTGGCACGTTCTAAAACATTTCGAGCATCATCCAAATCATACTTACGCATTCCCGGAAGGTCTGCATGACCAGGTCGAGGTTGAGTCAGCTTCTTGTTTGTAGAACCCGGAGCAACAGACATCTCTTCTTCCCATTTAGGCCATTCAGAGTTATGGATCACAATTGAAATAGGTGAACCAAGAGTTACGCCGTGACGAATTCCACCAAGAATCTCGACATCATCACGCTCGAAGCGCATGCGAGGACCACGACCATACCCGAGGCGTCTTCGTGACAATTCATCAGCAATATTGTCAACCTCAACCGCGAGGCCAGACGGAATGCCTTCGAGGATAACATTGAGTGCTTTACCGTGTGACTCGCCTGCTGTGAGAAATCTAAACATTAAGTGTCCTGCTAACAAAATCATGTACTTGCGGCGCTAGCCATATTGCTATTACCGTTCCTGCTGCCAAAAAAGGTCCAAACGGAATCTTCATTTTACGTCCTCCGTGTGAAATTCCAGCAATCGCAATCCCAATTACAGATCCGAGAAAAAAAGAGAGTAGTAATCCGAAATAGCTCACCATATAACCGTAATAACCCATAGCAAAGCCCAGCCATACCGCGAGTCGAACATCTCCAAATCCCATTGCACGTCCACCGCTCGCAAACCATACAGCTCCGAGAAACGCCGAGTAGGCACACCCAACGATCGCAGCGTCGCGGAGGCGATTGTATTCACCTGACCCTACCGAAGAGAGAGCGAGAACCCCAACAAGTAGCGCACCGGAGGGATACACAATTTTTTTAGGAAGTAATTTCGTATCGATATCGATTGCACCCAACGCAATCAATCCCGAAAAGAAGAGCGCATAGCCGATTGTATGAACGTGAAGCCCTAATCTCCATGTTGTGATGACCCACACAGATGCACAGAGAATTTCAATCAGTGGGTACCGCGGTGAAATTCGTTGAGCACAGTTTCGACATTTTCCCAACAACAACATGTAGCTAACGACGGGAATATTGTCAAAACGCGAAATGGGTTCCTTGCAACCTGGACAATGCGAAGCGGGTTGGAGAATAGATAAGTTATTGGGAATTCTCCAAATGATGACATTAAGAAATGAACCGATCGCTAGGCCAAACAATCCTGAAGTGATGAGCCACACCACGAGCCACTGCGAGGATGAGAGAGCATCAATATTCATTGTGATACCTCCGATATATCTGCAAGATGATCATGAATTGCCTTTCTCATCACATCGATGGGCGCTGCCTGTTCTGTCATAAGGGTAAAGGATAATGCCCCTTGATGGATCAACATGCCCAATCCGTTCACTGTGCGGCACCCCTGCTCCTTTGCCAGACGCAAAAGTTCAGTTTCGATTGGGTAATAGACCGTATCGACAACAACTTCTTCACCTGAAAAGCCAGATACATCAATGGGTACCGACATGTCAGGACTGCCATCACGGGTCATTCCCACAGGCGTTGCATTAACAACGATGTCACATTCGCACGCAGCATCAGAACGTTGCGAAAATTCAACAATATCAATCGATCCTCGCGAGAGCATTTCACTATTCGTTGTTGACGCCATGACAACCTCGACAAGATCGAGCGCTTGATCGAGTTTGCGAGCGGTCACAAATACTTGAGCTCCAGCATGGACCAGTGCATCACATATTGAACGAGAAGCTCCACCTGCACCAATGACGAGGATACGTTTTCCGATTACATCAATTTTGTTTTCTTTCATCGATGCAACAAAACCATCTCCGTCAGTGCTGTACCCATGAATGGACCCCTGTGAATCTGACACCAACGTATTAACTGTGCATAATCGCGATGCTGCACCATGTGCTGTGCTCATTGTGTATGCCACATCTTTGTGAGGCATCGTCACGTTAAGTCCTCCATACCCGTTAGCGAACAATTCATTCACTCGAGTGACAACATCTCCTGGTTCTATGTCGATTGCTTGATAATTCCAGTCAAGACCGAGATGTTCATAGGCAGCGTTGTGCATCACGGGACTCAAACTATGAGCGACCGGATGACCAATAACGCCAGCTTTAATAGGAGACATTACAAAGCACCCTTTGCCTTTGCTTCTTCAATATTTTTCAGATGATCTTCATAGTTCGTCGCAAAATCATGTTTGCCTGTCTTCGCATCCGATAATACATAATAAAGATATTCAGTAGTTTCAGGATTCAGAGCCGCTCTCAAAGAATCCATAGAGATCATCGAAATAGGAGTGGGTGGCAAACCACTGCGAAGATAAGAGTTGAAGGGCGTGTCAGTTTTCAGATCAGCATTACTCAACGATCCGCTCGCACGGCCCAGGCCGTAGAGTACAGTCGCATCGATCTGAAGATTCATATTTATTGCAAGTCTGTTATAGATCACAGATGCGATGAGAGTGCGGTCGTCTGCGTAGCGCGCTTCTTTTTCGATCAAGCTTGCGAGGATAATGACTTGGTAAGGGGTGAGTCCACGAAAGTCTCCTTGGAGACCATTGTTTTGGGCACGAGCTTCGAATTCTTCCAAGGCACGGCGAATAATGTCTGCTTCCGATTCTGTTGATGAAATCTGGTACGACTCGGGAAGGAGAAGACCTTCCAAGTTTGTATTACCTTGAGGCTGATATCGCGATGTAAATTCGTTGGCATCGAGTATTGTCTGGAATCCAGATGCAGTCATTCGTGGGAGCTTGTCGACATTTGCCTTGACATCTTGTAGGCGTTGACCAGGAATAATTGTAAATTTATCGTAATTAACAACCGGACCTTTTTCGAGAATGTCCGCCGCTTCCCCGGCGTCAATATTGGTACGCATCTTATATTGTCCCGCTTGGAACGGACCACGTCGAGCTAATTTCGAATAAAAAGCAAAGGCAGTTCCTGAACGTATGATATGTTTCTCCTCCAAAATATTTCCGATGTCACTGACGCCACTTCCTTGTGCAATTTCAAAAGTTACCTTTGAACCTGGATCACCAAAAGCATGAAGTTGAAACCACATCCATCCTCCACCAATTAAGAAAGGAAGAAGGAGAATAGTAACGACGATCAAAGTTGCGAATGTGCGTTTGCGTGCACGACGCTTTTCGTCGACCTGCTGATATTTGAATCGAGACATCAAATGATTTTAGAGGCTGTCGATAAACGATTGAGCGATAACGGCCGCAGCCAGTGCATCGCGGTACGTTTTGCGTTGATCGGCGCTCATTTCTGTATCCCTCATGGACTGTTCAGCCTGCGCTGTTGTTAAGCGCTCATCCACATAATGCACGTCCAGAACATCGCGTGACCTCGAAACAAGGTTTTGGTTTATCTTGTCCACCAGCGCAGCAGTACGAGCGCGAACGTCCTGAGCTGCGACCGCTTCGCGCCCTTTGAGGTCAATCGGAAGTCCAACGATAAGTGCAGTAGGTTCCCATTCATTAATCAGGCTTATTAACTCATTCAAAAATTCATTCGAAGATGTCCCAGCTGAGATAACAGTTAAGGGAGTCGCGACGCGTGCTGAATCATCGACAAGGGCAACACCGGTTCTTTTCTTGCCAATATCAAGACTGATATATCGCTGCATAGATGTTATGACTGCGTCATTGTTGCAAGCGATGAAAGTAATGCATCCTTGGCTTCATCAATCGCTGCAATATTTGGACCGCCACCAACTACGAGTTCGGGATTCTTAGCAGTACCTCCGCCGAGAAGCGCTACCGCATCTTTGACTGCTTGGCTTGCATCAGCACCTTTGGCCACGAGATCTTTACTAATAGCAACGCACACTCCTGCTTTACTTTTATCTTCATTGAGACCGACGGCACCCACCAAGGCCGTTCCTAAAATATCACGCACTGAAAGACACAAGGTACGGAGATCATCAGGACTTGCTCCGTCGTGACGCACTACGACGACTCCACCCACGGCTTGTTGTGCATATTGTGCAGCCTGTACTTTAAGTTGATCGCTCTTCATAGCTTTCATGGTTTTTGTCAGCTCTTTAGCTTGAGATCGCATGTGAGAAATTTTGTCTGAGATTTCATCGGGAGCTGTTTTGAGATCTGCACTGAGTTCACGCAAGATTGCGCGATCATGAGCAAAAGATTCCAGCGCAATATCTCCCGTGATCGCTTCAATACGACGAATGTTGCTTCCGATTGAGCTTTCTGATGTAATGCGTACAGGTCCTATAAAGCCGAGGCGATCAACGTGCGTGCCGCCGCAAAATTCGATGGAAGGCCCAGCAACGAGAACACGAACGCGATCGCCGTACTTATCACCGAAGAATGCAATGGCGCCGAGTTTCTTTGCATCCTCGATATTCATTTCTTCATGAGTGACCTCAGGGTCTTTAATAATTTCTTCGTTCGTAAGACGTTCAATTTCGTTGAGTTGATCTTGCGTGACCTGTTCAAAGTGCTGAAAGTCGAAACGGAGACGATGATCGTCGACATGAGATCCCGCTTGTGCAACATGCTCACCCAAAACTTTGCGGAGAGCCCAATGTAAAACATGTGTTCCTGTGTGGTTGCGGCGGATTCGATTACGACGTACGCCATCGATTTCTGCCGTAACAACATCGCCGATACTCACTTCACCTTTTTCGATCGCTGCGTGATGCACGAAAAGACTTCCCGCTATTCCATACTGCGTATCAGTCACAGTAATTTCGAGCGCATCGGCACTGATCGTTCCTGTGTCCCCTACTTGACCACCGGACTCAGCATAGAAGGGCGTTTTGTTAAGAAGTAAAGAGACAGACTTTCCTGCTGAAGCGGACTCCACAGATTCGCCTTGATGATTCACGATACCGACAACATGGGCATCATCGATGCTAAATGTTTCACGTCCAACGAATTGCGTAGGTCCGTGTGAATCCAGAATTGCTTTGTAAAAGTCGCTGGCATCTGTAGTGGCCACCGTCATGTCTTTGCGGGCATCTTTTGATCTCTTCGACTGTTCCTTCAATGCTTTCTGGAAACCCTCGGCATCGATCTCTCGTCCAGCATCCCCTGCAATTTCTCGCGTGAGATCGAAAGGGAAACCAAGCGTATCGTGAAGGAAGAATGCTTCTTCGCCAGAGACGTCTCCCTTTTCGAGAACACCGTCGAGTCGATTAAGTCCACGGACAAGCGTTTCACGGAAACGCTCTTCTTCATTTTGAACTACCGTCAAAATGCGGGATGCATTTTCTCGCAACTCGGGATATGCACGTTCCATAACAGAAATGACATGCTCAACAAGTTTGGGCATCACAACATCATGTGCACCCAACATGTACGCGTGACGCACAGCACGACGCATAATGCGACGCAAGACATAACCACGGTCTTCATTCGACGGCACGCAACCATCGGAAACGAGAAAGGCCATCGAACGAGCGTGTTCAGCCATAATACGCAGACTGATATCAGAGGTCTCGTCTTTGCCGTATGTTGCTGATGTCAATTTTTCTGCCGTGTGAATAAGGGGCATAAACAGAGAGGTTTCCCAAATCGTTTTTTTGCCTTCCTGTAAAAAGAGAATACGTTCCAATCCTGCACCAGTATCGACACAGGGCGCAGGAAGGTCAACGCGAGTTCCATCGGCTTGGTCTTCGTACTGCATGAAGACGAGGTTCCAGAATTCGACAAAACGGTTTTCGCCGCCAAACTTGGGCCCACCATCTTCCCCCAATTCTTCACCAAGATCATAGAACAATTCGGTGCACGGCCCACATGGACCAACATCGCCCATCTGCCAAAAGTTATCTTTATCTAAGCGTTGGATGCGCTCTACGGGAAGACCGGAGACTTCTTGCCAGATTTTTTCCGAATCGTCATCGGTTTCGTGGATGGTCACCCACAGTCGGTCTTCCTCAAAGCCAAGAACCTGCGTTGAGTATTCCCACGCAAACTCAATTGCATCTTGCTTGAAGTAATCTCCAAAACTGAAATTGCCCAACATTTCAAAGAAGGTGAAGTGCCGGTTGGTGCGACCGATGTCATCGAGGTCGTTGTGCTTGCCGCCTGCACGCACACATTTTTGTGATGTCGTTGCACGTTTGACAGGTGGAGTTTCAAGACCGACAAAGTACGGTTTGAACTGAAGCATTCCAGCCATAGTGAAGAGCACCGTAGGGTCATGAGGAATGATGTTGGAGCTGGGAAGTCTCTTGTGGCCTTTGCTTTCGAAATACGAAAGAAAAGACTCACGTAACTTATCGAGCGGAGTCAGTTCTTGTGAGGATGTCATAGTCGTATGGAACTAGTTTGCGTCAATATATACTTCGAGATTGGACTTGCTCTTTTGGAAATCAGAAACAGAAGCGAGTGCTGATGTAAATGATTGGTATGTCTTGTTATCGCCATAGCGTTCATCGAGGAATCGTTTGAGGATATCGAATGTGAGAACGCCCACAATATAGCCAAGAGCTATCCATTTGAGTCGCTTGATCATAGAGTTTCTACCTTCTTGCTTTTGTTACGCCGACTTTTCCGTCGAGCTCGGTGCTTGCTCGCGGTCTGACCGAGAGCCACACCTGTTACTGCGGGTTTACGAAATACAATATCAACGAGACGTGAAGTAGCGCGTATTGATCGGTGCACACGCTGTTGTTCTGCCAGGGTATTGTGCAATTGGGCTAGTTCACTCTGAGATGTTTCCGACAGAGATGTCATGACCGCAACAAGGTCAATGAGGTGATCATCAAGGTCGTCGAGACGACGATTAATTTTGCGAGAGACGTTAAGCATCGAGACGGTCACGGCTACCAGGACACCAAGGACCATCGCGGTGAGGATCGAGGTAATGAGCAAAACAATTGCGGATGCGTCCATAGGTTGAGTCTATACCGAGGGCCCACTTTGGCTTTTACCTTCACCCCTCATGGTGCTTATTTTTTACAGGCCGAAATGGTCGTTGTACAATAGTTGTCGTGTCAAAACCACAAGTATATGGAAATCCCAATAGGCCTTATGCCGTCGCAAACGTAGCTCCAAGTGGGTTGCCGTCAGATTGGCAGGCGCAGCTTATAAGAGCTACCCGAAAGCTTGCCCGTGTAAGAATGCTCCCATTAGGTGTAGCTTCGATTAGTAGAGAAGATAATTTCTCCGGACGCTATTTGGCTTCTGTCGTTGCCAAGGGTGCCGATCTTGTCGGAGAATTGCCGTGGCTCGAGATTGGTTATCGCGGAAACATCAGAGAAACAGGATCCGGATCATTAAAACGCAATCTCTTAAGTTTGCCGGATATAAATGAAGCGATTTATGTCAATGTTCTGGGCCCGGGAATGCGTTTCGAAAACCATGTGGACTTTTGGCGCGCTAACGCTATTCTTGTTGCCCAAATGTCTCCTTGTAACGGCGGACACCTTACTCTTGCTCGGAACAAACTTGCGCGGACATATAACGAAACTATAAGTGATTTTCGAGCAGATATTGTCCCGGAACCGGGTTCAATGATTTTCGTTGCAGCTCAGAACATACCTCATGTGGCAACCGCCATCGAACCAGGAACCAGCGCCACTAACCCGGATGCAAGACTGTCAGAAAAAGATATGCGCGACCTGCTGGATAGGACAGTATTCGAAGAACCAGATATCGGAAGTGATGAATTCTGGGATAATGCTCGCATTGCTCCAAATTTAACTTATTCCGATGAAGAATTTAATCAATTCCTGAGAGAACAATCTGAAGTCTTTGGTGTTGCTCGATTTGTCCATGGCCTTCCAGAAGAGGCGATTACTATTTAGCTAGTTGTTGACTCTGCCCCATTGTTTGTGGGCTTATAAAACTTTTCTACAACGTCGTCAGGAAGATAGTGCTGATTCTTCGCCCCACCAGAACTCAGCGGATGTCGATACTTTTGGTGTTGTTTAATCTCCTTCGCAGGATTTTTTTCTACGACAGCTTGGGTCACTGAATCACGCAAGTGATGAGGCACTTCTGATACAGGAGCACTACCGACATAATCGAGAGCTTTTTGAATTGCTAAATATGCGCTATTGCTTTTGGGTGCGCGCGCAACGGCGAGCGCAGCATGAGAAAGGATGATGCGAGCTTCTGGCATTCCCACCATGGTGATCGCCTGCGCAGCTGACGTTACAAGGGTGAGCACACGCGAGTCGGCAAGGCCGACATCTTCGCTGGCGGCAATCATGACGCGACGCGCAATGGCGAGCGGGTCTTCGCCCGCGTCGAGAAGACGTGCAAGATAATAGACGGTGGCATCCGGGTCAGAGCCGCGCATGGATTTAATAAATGCAGAGAGCGTGTCGTAATGCTCTTCCCCGCCTGTCGGACGTTGACGTGAACCAAGCACATTGGCGAGTAGTTTTTCGTCGGCTGTCTTGGTGGTGGTTGCAGCGACAAGAGTTTCAAGGACCCCAAGGGCAAAGCGAACGTCTCCCCCGGCGGAGTGTGCAATCGTTTCGAGTAGTTCCTTGGCGACGTCGACACCGCTTGCGATGATTTGTTCATCAACTTTTAATGCACGCTCTAACAGATCGACAATATCTTCTTCGGTCGGAGGTATGAGTGGATACACACTCATACGTGAACGAAGGGCTCCTGAAAGAGATACGTATGGATTTTCTGTAGTTGCACCGATGAGGCGAAACGTTCCTCTTTCGACGTGAGGTAAAAGTGCATCTTGCTGAACACGCGTGAGCCGATGGATTTCATCAACAAAAACAATTGTGTGCAGATTGCGTTCTCCTAAACGAAGCGAAGCAGCTGCGGAGATGGTTTTTATATCTGACACCGACAAACTCATGGCCGAAAGCATTTCGAGATGGTGATTCGATTCTGCTGCTATCACTGAAACGATGGTGGTCTTGCCACACCCGGGAGGTCCATAGAGAATGAAACTTGCCGAGGGAGACGATTCGATAATGGAACGAAAAGGTTGACCCGTGTCAATAAGTTCGTGATGCCCAACAATTTGATCAAAGGAGGTGGGTCGCATCCGTGCAGCAAGAGGTGCGTGGAGGTCGCGAACGGATGTTGCGTTTTCAGTAAATAAGCTCGATGTCATTATCTACCCTCCTTTCTGTCGAGCGACGGAATTACTGATGCAGTCTTTCACATGTCATCCTGAGTCTGCGAAGGATCTCCGCGAAGCGGTTCCCCACGTCATTCTGGGCGCACCTACCGTCATTCTGAGCGCAGCGAAGAATCGTTCTGTAGTTAGGGTCTGATCTTGGAAAGTAAGGAGGGTGACCCACAGGGGTCACAGCCTTTCCAAGGTCGGACCCTCCCCTTCCGCAGGCAGATTTTCTTACACAAAAACCCTTATTTTCCTTGACTTTTTCACACTTTTGTTGATATAATACGTACAT
>CALMUU010000080.1 GCA_937872965.1 uncultured Actinomycetes bacterium | reverse complement strand
GATGCTTCGGCGTAGAGTCCTTGTGTGTTCGGATCTAAAACATTGTTCTTGATCGCAAGACTAAAAGGTTTGAAATTGACAGTCAGGTCACGATCACTCGCAACATCATTGAGCCAACGACTCGTAATCCAACACCAAGGACAGATAGGGTCAAAGAAAAAGTCTACGTTCATTCACATATTATAGCGGATGACTAACATCATCTATCCACGAGCTTTTCCAGCGCATCCATATCAATCTCGTTTGGTCTAGCTTCCATAGAAAAAGTTAACGGCGTTAAAGAAACATGGCGTGAAACAAGAAGTGCATGCGCATCTGTGCCTGGTTCCCACATGACATCGGGAACATCTTCACAGAACAATTGAAACGGTAGTGTTAGTTCACGCACTCCCGGCGATTTCCATACCCATCGGTTCACGCGCGACTGGTGAGTGATCTCCATGGGCGTAGTAGTTGTTGCTCCTAGAGGCACGTTGACATTCAAACACGTAAAGTCCGTACCCATAGGGTGTTCTAATAATTGTGCAACAATTTTCTTTGCAAAATGTGCTGCAATACTGAAAAGTTCGCGATGACCTTCAAAAAGATAAACATCCTCGATTGTCATCTCCTGCGAAATTGCTATTGTAGGAATTCCTGCTGTTGCTGCTTCCATGGCTGCACCCACCGTACCGCTGTAATGCAAACCTTGACCAACATTTTCACCAAAGTTGATTCCACTAATACAAATATCTGGTTTTCTCGAAGCAATTTCCAAAAGACCGTGCGCAACGCTAAGAGCTGGTGTTCCATCTACTGCATATGCCACGATATCGACACCGGGCGATAATTCGATTTTATGTTCTTCGATAGAACCTGATCCTGAATACGATGGTCCAAAAGGTACCCCTCGTCCAGTACCTGAATGATGGTTCAGCGGAGCTACAAGCAACACATCGCAATCTTCAACAAAGCGTGCTGCCAATTCAATTATGCCCGGTGAATCGTATCCGTCATCGTTAGTGAGAAAAATTAAGGGGCGATCGGTTGACATAGCTCAAGGTTAGCTTAGAGACACAAACAACTCTCAAGCACAATGGAGCGGAGCCGATAAGTATTGGGGATTCGAACCCGCACTTGTGGTCAATTAGAAAAAAATGGAGCGGACGACGGGATTCGAACCCGCGACCCTCACCTTGGCAAGGTGATGCTCTACCACTGAGCCACGTCCGCATTGGAAAGACAACGATAGCACGCTACCTTATTCAGATATAACTTCTCGCACACCCACTTGACTTACCGCAACAGGAGCACACGAAAATGCGCAATCAAGTTTGAGTTGCTCTACTTGAGTGACCGCATCAGACACTTTTTCTTCTTCAATAAGTGCTGCGATACTGGGCCCAGAACCTGAAAGCCACTGCGTTATTGCCCCTGCTTTTTGGAATTCTTCAAATGCTGCTCGTGATGGCGGGCTTGCCTTTAGACGCGCAGGTTGGTGCACAACATCTTGTGTAACGATTCTTAATACTTCATCATTAAATGTGTTGGATGCAAACATCGCCGTGAGCAAAGCCACATTGCCGATTGTTTGAACATTCTCAGCTCGCGAATATGATTCAGGTAATTTTGTACGAGATTCTTTTGTGGAAGTCGAAACTTCAGGTATAAACATCACGAGAACAAGGCCTTGACTTTCGGGTTCACAATCAAAACGCATGACGTGACCAGCGGTCGTGACACAAAATCCTCCATATGTCGAAGCAGCCGCATTGTCGTCATGACCTTCAAGATCTCCTGCAACACGAAAGGCGTGATCGCGTGCATCGTTTTCAGCCATACCATTCTGAATCATCGCGCCATAGGCGCCTGCAACGCGTGCTGCACCCGAAAAACCCATTCCTCTGGCATAAGGTATATGCGATTGGATCCATATATTCGACAGAGGTGTAATTCCTGAAGCTTCGCTATAGGCAACAATTGCTGGATGCTCTTTTGTTGCTGGCTCCCATGCTCCCCCGCGGGGTTGTTCATTAAAGCAAATAGAAAAATCAACATCGAGAGCTAGTCCCAATGCGTCGAAACCTGGGCCGAGATTTGCCGAAGAAGCAGGCGCAGAAATAATCATTCTCAGACTCCCGTGGAGCCAAAACCGCCCGTGCCGCGTTCAGAATCTTCAAGGTCGGTAACAATATCCCAATCCACAGTCTCATACTTCTGAATGACGAGCTGAGCTATTCGATCACCCTTGTTAATAACAAACGTTTCCATAGGATCATGATTGATCAAAATCACTTTGATCTCATCACGGTATCCCGAATCAATGAGTCCAGGAGAGTTCAGTGCAGTGATTCCACTTTTTACTGCCAAGCCGCTGCGAGGTTGTACAAAGCCTGCATATCCTTCAGGGATAGCAAGCGCAAT
>CALMUU010000079.1 GCA_937872965.1 uncultured Actinomycetes bacterium | reverse complement strand
CACAAAGTGCGACGATAACCAACGGCCATTCCAGATAGATTGCTGGAACGATTCTCGTTCCCACGTATACCATCGCAATCGCCGTGACGATGCCGGGTATTCCGTGAAAAGCGGTCACTAATTTCTCTATGAATAACCCGATTTTTGAATATGTTGAAAACAACGCAATAGAAAAAGCGAAAACAAAACCTAAAGCAACAACAGCAGTTCCGAGAAACAACGTATTAGTGAAGGGATCTATCAAATCTCCAGGATCAACCGCACTCTTGTATTGAAAGACCCACCCCATCGAGCGTACAAGGGGTACGCCTACCAATGAACCAAAATAGAGAGCCAAGACAGCTTGAAATAATAAATTCCACTTACCAAGCTTGAGCATTTTTGATGCATGAGACACTCTCGCAGCGTTGGTTCGCTTCTGTTTTTTTCCGGCAATACTTTCCGCAAGAACAATTGCTGAGGCGATAATGAAGAGAAGGCTTGCAAGCACAGCTGCTCTTTCGGGGCTAAAGCCTGAACGGTAGGAACCATAAATGACCCAAGTAAAAACCTCAACGCGCAATGTTGAAACTGCACCAAAATCAGTAATGACGTACAGTACCCCAATGAGCATTCCCGACAAGATCGACCTTCTTAGCTGGGGAAGAACAACAACTCCGAGCGTTTTGAGATTACTGCTTCCTAAGCTGCGAGCAACTTCTTCAATCGAGGTATCGAGGTTTTTTAACGCAGACCGTATGTTGAGATACGAATAGGGAATGGTAATGAGAGAAAGAATCATGATCGCTCCCTTAAACGATGCCATGTCGGGAAAAATTGTTACCCATGCATACGCCAACACATACGATGGGATCGCCATCGAAATCACGATCAAAGCATGCCACGTTTTCTTCATCCATAGATCTGTCCTCTCGATCAAGATAGCAAAGAGGGCTCCGAGTGCGCTTGCGACTAGCGCCACGATTCCAGCAAGCGAAAGACTCCTTACGACAAGATTCATTATCCTGCGATTAATAAGGATGTCCCATATGAGAGAACGAGGAACGTCACTAACTATCGTAAAAAGATAGAAGTATGTTGAAAGACAAAGGAACAAGAAAAGAGTAGCTATGACCCCTATGAGATAAGGATAATACCTACTCGATTCTGATCGATAGAAAATATTGTTTTTCAAGGTTTAGAGACTACCTCGTAATGAGACCTACCTCATTAAGGAGTTCCAGAGTCTCATCTAATGAGGCAAGGTCAGAAAGATCAATATCCGGAGCATCAATTTCGCCAATTGTGGGAAGACCTTTGGCCTGTTCGACGCTTGATATCACGGGGTATTCAAAAGTTTCATTCACAAAATACTTTTGACCTTTTTCGCTCGTAAGGTATTTCACGAATGCTTGCCCAGCCTGCTTATTGTCAGATGTCTTTAACACGCCAACTCCTGCAGCATTAATCAAGTTTGCGACACTCTTGTTCTTAAAGAAAAGATTTTTTGCAACAATCTTGTCGGCCCCCACCTCTTGCGTTAATTCAAAGAGGTAGTAATGATTCACAAGACCCATTGCGATCTCGCCATCATTAACCGCTTTTACGATCTCTGCATTTTTTGCATATGCCTTGGGTTCGTTAGCAGCAAACTTAGTTAGCCATTCTTTCGCTGCATCTTCACCTTTGAGCTCTCGAAGCGCTGTAACGAAAGAATGAAAGGATGCATTGGTCGGAGCGTACGCAATTTTGTCTTTATATTCTGGAGAAACAAGATCGTCTAAATCTCCCGGTAGTTCACTTACTAAGTTGGGATTATAAACAACGACGCGCGCGCGTCCACTTGTTCCGACCCACTCATCCTTGGTGGACTTAAATCGATCGCCCACAGGCTGCGTTATGTCCGAAGGAAGTTTTGTCAACAGATCTCTGTCTGAGAGTAAGCCGAGTGCACCTGCATCTTGAGAGAAGAAAACATCTGCTTTAGAAGCGTCGCCTTCCGTCAGGATCTGTGTAGCTAGTTCGCCACTCTCGCCGTCTCGAAGTTCAACTTTAATACCGGTCTCTTTCTCAAAGTCTTCAACAATGGGCTCAATGAGATCGAGACTTCGACCTGTATAGACCACTATCGTTCCGCTGGCTTTCGCCGAAGACGTTGACTCGCCGTCCTTGCTCTTGGAGCAGCCCGTAAAGGCCACGAGTACAACAATGACAAGACTTGCGACTAGTAAGATTTTTTTCATGCGGTTTCCTGTGCTTGGAGGTTAATAAGAAGTTAGGTTAGCCTAACCTACCCCACTGAATGCAAGTCGGGTGAACAGTCACAAGAATAAAGCCCAGCCAGGTCGCCTACCCTGCAGGCATGCGCCATATCTAAAGCTCAACAGAAATCAGTTCCAAGGACAAACGCGTATCATTATCCAGACCGAAATAGTAATATGCCGGCTGGGCTTGCCGCGAGAGTGACCGGAAGAGACCATATCGAAATTTTTCTAGACCGTGAGCTTTTGTTTTGATGACGACCCTTTCCTTGGTTGCATGAATAAGCCATTGTTTCGGATCTTCATGGGCAGAAAGTGCTTTATTCTCAGCTAAATATGTCACGATTTCTTCCACGTCTGCATCTTCCATGAAGCCAAAGTTTGCTTGTATAGAAAGGAGCGAACGATCGTTGTCATGGTCATTATCGAATTCGATAATTTCATATCGTTCTTCGGGCGCAACGTGAGGTCTTCTTTTCTGTCGAATTGTTAACAGAATAAGATGACGAGGCAAGTAGTCGTAACGCCTTTTGAAAAGTGCTGCAATTGTCGGAGTACCTGAATTCAACTCAGTGGGATGTTCCGGCGTCAACATAATCATGGAACGAGGAAAATGCTGACTTTCGCTATTCTTGCTTTCAAGAAATTCTGCCATTGTTGATGTGTCAATATTTTCTATAGCCACTCGCACTTTGCGGCGACCCCAATTCCATGTAAACATAATGGTCGCAAGAACAGCCCCAGTAATAATAGGGACGTAACCACCACTTGGGATTTTCACCAGATTACTCAGCAAAAATAATGCATCGATTATTGCAAAGAACGTGAACAAAGGGATGGCGACCATTTTGCGCCATTTCCACGTATGGATGGCCACCAGGCATACAGCCAAGGATGTGTTGAGCATAACCGCAGAGACCGCAAGTCCATACGCTGCTGCAAGATTTCCACTCGATCGAAAAGCGAGCACGAGGAATACACAACCGATAAAGATCGACCAATTGACAAAGGGAATATATACCTGACCTTCATGTTCTCGATGTGTGTGTACAACACGCATTTTGGGAATAAGACTGAGTGCCATGCCTTGAGAGGCAAGAGAAAAAGCGCCGGTGATTAATGCTTGCGAGGCAATGACGGTCGCACATGTTGCAAGGATGACCATGGGAATCAGCAGCACCTGAGGAACGGTTGAAAAGAAAAGATTTTCGTTTTGAACCTGTTCGCCCGATAAAAGAAATGCGCCTTGACCCAAATAGTTAAGTACGAGTGCGGGGTACACAATAGCGACCCAGGAAAGACGGATAGGTTTTTTCCCAAAGTGACCGAGGTCCGCATAGAGTGCTTCTCCCCCAGTAATCACAAGAATGACAGATCCCATGAGAAGTAAAATTCCGTGAAAGCTAAAGTGATCAAAAATGTGACGAATATTCACGGGATTGAGCGCATAAACGATTTCTGGGTTACGCAGGACATGAAATAAACCGATTCCGCCAATGGCTACGAACCACGTCAATGTGATGGGTCCGAAAAGACGTCCTACTTTATGAGTACCTTTTCGCTGAGCAAGAAAGAGGGCACTGAGAATAATCAATGTTAAAGGAATTACAAAACGCGAAAACGATGATGAAACAACCTCTACGCCTTCTACGGCAGCGAGCACGCTAATTGCAGGCGTAATGATCCCTTCTCCCAGCAGAAAACCCGCCGAAATCACTAGGAGCCCCATCATTGCAAGTGTCACCCGATTTCTATGTTCCCGCAGAATCGCAAAGAGAGTAAAGACCCCACCTTCACCCTGCTTGTCGGCGCGAAGAACAAAGATAATGTACTTACAGCAAATCGCGATCGTGAGAGCCCAAAAGACAAGAGAGATTCCACCGATGACGGCGTTGCGTTCATGCCCGAGCGCATGCGTTTTTTCGAAAATTTCGTTAACGGAATATAGCGGTGACGTTCCTATATCACCAAAAACAACGCCCAAAGCACCCAGCGCTAATGGAAGAGTTTTTTTCTGCCCCGATTTCATTTTTGCTCCACGTGTTGGAGGTTACTTAACCTTTTTCGTTGTCTACATTCTAATAGAAAGGTTAGGCTTCTCCCCGCTCGCGCAAGTTATCGAGCTCTTCGACTGTCATGAGAACTGCTCGCGCTTTACTTCCCTCGCTTGGCCCAACAACTCCCCTGCGTTCGAGTATGTCCATCAATCGTCCTGCACGTGAAAAACCCACGCGAAGTTTACGTTGCAACATTGAGGTGGATCCTTGACCAGCACGCACGACAAGTTCCATTGCTTCTTCGAAGAGCGCATCGCTATCGTCGTCGTCCCCGGAGTTGCCTCCACCCGATTTCGCTTCGTCGACAATACCTTCCACATAAGCAAGCTCTGTTGCTTGACGGCGCCAGTGCGCTGTGACTTTTCGGACGCAATCTTCTGAGACCCACGAACCCTGAATACGTTGTGCTTTACTCGAGCTGGCAGTGACGATCAGCATGTCGCCTTGACCGACGAGTTTCTCGGCACCGGGTTGATCGAGGATAACGCGCGAGTCTTGAAGCGATGTGACGGCAAAGGCAAGACGCGATGGGATATTGGCTTTGATAACTCCGGTAATGACGTCGACGCTGGGACGCTGTGTTGCAACGATCAGGTGTACACCGACTGCTCGCGCCATTTGAGCAATACGAGTAATCGATGCTTCTACGTCTCGCGCAGCGACCATCATCAAATCGTTGAGCTCGTCAACGACGACAAGAATGAACGGCAAACGATCGTAGCTCTTCCCTGAAATAGGGTCAGGATCATCGCGCGTAGGTAGTTCACCTTGATCGAAGGCCTCGTTATATCCCGTTATGTCACGCACGCCAATTTCAGCAAGCATTTCGTAGCGCATTTCCATTTCTTTGACGGCCCATTCTAAAGCATTGGCTGCTTTTTTAGGGTTTGTCACAACTTGGGTCAACAGGTGAGGAAGGTCGTTGTAGACGCCGAGTTCAACGCGCTTAGGGTCAATCAAAATCATGCGGACCTGCTCAGGAGTTGTTCGCATTAAAATCGAAGTAATAATCGAGTTAATACAGCTCGACTTGCCGGCCCCCGTTGCACCAGCAATTAAAAGGTGAGGCATTTTCGCGAGATTAAGCAACACGGATTTACCCGAGATGTCACGTCCCAGACCAACTTCGAGTGGATGCTTCGCTTTTGCTGAATCTACAGACATCAAAATGTCGCCCAGCGTTACTAATTGACGGACCTTGTTGGGAACTTCGACTCCGATGGCGCTGCGCCCTGGAATGGGTGCGAGGATTCGCACATCAGCACTAGCCATTGCATAAGCAATGTCGTGATTCAAACTCGTGACTTTGTTGACCTTCACGCCTGCGCCAAGTTCGAGTTCGTAACGTGTCACTGTAGGACCGGTTGTCATTCCAATGAGTCGCGCGTCGACGCCAAATTCATGCAGAGTGGATTCGAGAACTTTTCCGCCGTGTTTGATCATTTCTTTATCAATGGCTTTAGCGGTTGATTTTTCAAGCAGAGATTTAGCCGGGAGCTTCCATGCACGCGGTGCATACATTGCGCTATTCAGCGTTGCGTGGCCGTCTAGTTTTCCCTGCGTTGCAACAACGAGAGTGGGATCGATTTCGTCTTCTTCCTCATCTTCCTCATCGCCGTCCTCTTCCTCTAGATCTTCTTCGTCCTCAAGTTCTTCGTCGTCTTCGTACTCTTCATCATCTTCTAATTCTTCACCTTCGTCCTCTAGATCCTCTTCTTCATCCTCATATTCGACGTCATCGTCCTCGGATTCGTCTTCTTCTCCTTCTTCGGCTTCTTCATCATCAAGAAGAACAGCTTCGAATTCATCTTCATCGACATTGTTGTCGTAGTCGTCCATTCCCAATCGACGAGTGCGGGCGACAATAACCCCTTCGTTCGCTTCCTCTTCGACGAGATCAATATTGTGACGATCCGTCATCGCGTCATATCGATCAAGAATCCATTCACGAAACTGAGTACCTAGCGCGATAAATGCACCAAGACATCCCAAAGTAATAAGCACGATCGAGGCGCCAAGAGATTTAAGGCCAGCAACCAAGGGCTGACCTACCATTGCACCAATAATTCCCCCGGCGTCTTCCAGCGAAGCAACGGATTGACCTATACGTGGATTTCCTGCGAGCACATGAATCATTCCAAGAGTGCATACAAAGAGAATCAGGATTCCAGAAGCAACGCGCAGAGGTTGAACCTCTGCGCGTTCCTCTTCGTCCTCATCCTCTTCAGTTTCTTCATAGCGACCAGCGCGCCCGCTCCAAATGATCAGACCCGCAACAGCAAAAAAAGCGATAGGAAAAATAATACGGGCTTGACCAAAGAGAAAAGAAGCAACGGTGCGCAGAATCGAACCAATAATGCCTACAGAATCAGAAAAGATCGCCAATGCCGAGAGGACCCCGATCAGGGCGCAGAGAACAACGATGACATCGTCAACATGAGAATGAAGCTGATCGGCAAAAGCTTCCCGAGTCTGACTTCTCAACCGCGGAGTCGGAACCGTCGCGCGTTTTTTTGTGGTCTTCCCTGAACTAGCCATTCCTATAGGCTACATCTGCCTAAATGAATAAATAGGGATATCGCACGTATATATAAGGTTTAAACCTCTAAAACAAGCGGCAAAATTGTTGGTCGACGACCAGTGGTATCGCTCGTTGCCGCACCTGCGGATCGCCGAACAATCGTCTTTAGCGCTTCGGGATCTCGTTCGCCTGCATCAAGCGCCGTTTCAATAGCTTCTCGAACTGACTTTTGCGTCGCTGCAATATAGTCCCCCACGTTGGCCCGCGGCACCCAACCTCGGGTTACGACCTCAACATCACCCTCGATTTCTCCATCATGGCCATCGATGGTGACAACAACGACAACGAGTCCATCGGAACCAATTTCTCTGCGATCACGTAAGAGTGCATTGGTGATTCCCCCTACATTTCCATCGACATAGAGGTAAGCACTCGATGCTGCATCGTGGTCGATCGTTGCAACTCCATCGGCAATGGTGATTGCATCTCCATCGTGACAGAGGAAAACATTGTTCGGGTCCATGCCAGTGCGCAAACCAATTTCGGCGTGCGCCTTCATGTGGCGGTGTTCCCCATGAACAGGAATAAAGAACTTAGGCTTCGTCAATGCAATCATGGTGGCCAGTTCATCAGAGCTTGCATGCCCGGAAACATGAATGGGCGCATTCTCGTCGTGGATCACGTCAGCGCCACGTCGCATTAACCCGTTGATGATGCGATTCACTCCCGTTTCATTACCAGGTATAGTATGCGAACTCAAGACGATACAGTCATCTTCGTTAACAGACAAGAAACGCGATTGACCCGATGCAATAAGCGACAATGCCGAAAGGGGTTCGCCTTGCGAACCGGTACAGATCACGCACACTTCATGGGGAGCATAGTTATCAACCTCTTCAATGTCGATCAAACATCGATCATCAAATGTGAGGAGTCCTTGTTCGCGTGCAATACCAATATTGGTATGAATGGATCGCCCCAAGAAGGCAATCTTGCGATTTTGCATTAATGCAGATTCGATGATCTGAATCATCCTGTGAATGTGCGATGCGAAAGTAGAAACAATGACACGTTGTTGTTCATGTTCATGAAAGATACGGTCGATTGATATGCGAACTGAGCTTTCGGAACCAGTGGTGCCTGGCCGTTCAGCGCCCGTAGAATCAGAAAGGAGCAGAAGAATCTCTTTTGTAGATGCAATCTCACCTATTCGTGTCAAATCTGTGCGTCTACCATCAACGGGCGAATGATCGATTTTGAAATCACCTGTATGAAAAACAGTTCCCGCGCCACAGGTATAGGCCGCAGCGAATGCATGAGGAACAGAGTGGGTTACTGGTAAAAATTCGACTTCAAATTCGCCAATCTGATGCGATTCTCCGTCATGAACTTCTCGTAAATTCGTTTTGGATAAAAGATTTGCTTCATCTAAACGTCGCGAAAGAAGAGACAAAGACAACTGCGACGAATAAATGGGAGCATCTACTTCACGCAAGAGGAATTGCAAACCGCCCGCATGATCTTCGTGTGCATGAGTAATGACGATGCCGTCGATTTGATCTTTACGGTCGTAGAGATAATTAAGGTCGGGTAAAATATAATCGATTCCCAACATGTCGACTTCAGGAAACATTATTCCGCAATCAATGACCACACAACGCTTGTTATATTCGAGCACCATACAGTTGCGCCCGATTTTACTTAAGCCTCCGAGAAATGTGACCGAGAGTTCACCGACCTGGGAAGACGGAGGAGATTTTTTTTCATGCGTGCTACTACGCTTGCGGGGGCTAATACCCATATTTGTTCTTACTTTTCTTTAAGGGGTGACGGTAACTCTAGTACCTACATTAATCCAATTAAAGAGTTGTACGGCTTGATGAGGCGGCATATTCACGCAACCATGCGACCCAATCTGACCGTAATCTGGTCCGCCAAAAGTCGAACGCCACGAGGCATCGTGCATTCCATAGCCACGCATGAATGGCATCCAGTACTGCACGAATGACCGATACCCTGGTCCCGTTAAATACGTATTGCGCTGTTTCGCATACACTCTGAATATCCCTATAGGAGTCCCACCAAAAGAAGCTCTTCCTGTCGTTACTGCTGTAGCGAGAACTGTTTGTTGCCCATTACATGCCCAGAGGTGTTGGCGGGAAATACTGATATATACATGTTGTCCTTGCGTGTTGGACCAGCACGGCGTTTTTCGGGAAATTTCAATAGAACAATTAGTTGATTGTGATGGAGAAAAGGCACGGACTTGGCCATCTTGTGCCGCAATGAAGTAGCCGTGTGTATTTGAGTTGCTCGCAATAGAAACAATGGATGAACCGAGACATCCTCCTCCAATAGATCCGAAGAACTGCGCATCACCAAAGCTAAATATTCCACCGTCAGCAGCTG
>CALMUU010000078.1 GCA_937872965.1 uncultured Actinomycetes bacterium | reverse complement strand
ACTTCGTGAAAATCATCCTCACGATGTGATCATCACTCACGAAGCTCCGAATTATTCGGCGAGCTAGTCAGTTTCTCCTTGGTGCCCTCATCCTGGGCCTTAACCGAAGAGTTTTTAACGAATTTAGGGAGTTAAACTCCTTATTTTCTCTCTAATTTAGAGACTTTTGTGTATAATTGCCCTATGATCCCCCGCCGTTACGACAACCTAGACGAATACGTAAAACCAGGTGAAGCCCTCGTTATTTATGGTCCTCGTCAAGTCGGCAAAACGACGCTCATCAAAAAATACCTCGAAACAACGGAAAAGAAATATCGCTTTGATTCTGGCGAGAACATCGCTATCCAAGCAGTATTGAGCTCGCAAAACTTTGAACAGATCTCGCGCTATGTCGGCAACAACGAATTGATTGTTATTGATGAAGCACAAGAAATATCTGGTATTGGTTCCGGACTAAAAATCATTACCGATCACCATCCACACGTCAGCACAATTGCGACTGGATCATCCTCGTTCGACCTCGCACGCAACGTTGGTGAACCACTTGTTGGCCGAAATACAACCGTACAACTTTTTCCTATTGCTCAAATGGAAATGCTCACGAACACGGACGCATTTGACCTCACACAACATCTTGAAGACTATCTCCTTTTTGGTTCATACCCCGAAGTCATCAATGCGAACACACACGCAGAAAAAATAGATTATCTCGAAGATATGGTGAACTCATATTTACTCAAAGATATACTGGCACTCGACAACATAAAGTCCCCACAATCTTTAGTTCAGTTGCTGAAATTACTTGCACTCCAATTAGGCAATGAAGTATCCCTCAACGAATTGGGAACGCAGCTTGGGTGGGATAATAAGACAGTCAGCCGATACTTGGACTTGCTCGAAAAATGTTTTGTGATCGTCCGCTTAGGTGCATTTAGCCGGAACCTTCGCAATGAAGTCACAAGTAAGAGTAAATATTATTTTCTCGACAATGGAATACGCAATGCAATTTTGCAACAGTTCAACCCACTCGACTCACGCAAAGACGTTGGAGCTATTTGGGAAAACTTTCTTTTCATAGAACGACTAAAGTGGCGATCCTATTCACACACGCATAGTAACTCTTACTTTTGGAGAACATATACACAAAATGAAATCGATTTAGTTGAAGAGCACGACGGTCAACTTCACGGATATGAATTTAAATGGGCATTAGGCAAATCTACAAAATCAAAAAATGCATGGATGAGTTCATATGACGAAGCGTCATATAAAGTTGTGAATCAGGACAACTATTTAGAATTTGTCACATCCTAGGTTCGCACTTTTATTTTTTTAACTTAACTCTTAAGACCTTGTTCTCGTCCGTCAAACCGAGGAACCTCAAGAGGTCGACGATGGGTTCTCCGAAAGGACCTGTCAGGAAAGTTCCTGCCAACGTGCCGTCACCGTTTACTGTTGCTGAAACATCGCCATGAATATTAGGGATCGAATACGTTGTCCCTGCAGGCGTTGTGTCTGCTGGTTTGATTGTCAATACGACATCACCAGGTAACGAAACATACTTTTGTGTGATGTTACCCTTAGCATTTAACAACACATCAGGACTATCACCAGAACCAGTAAACACATACTGCGCTTTATCCGTCTGCAAATTATCGACAGTTGTTGTACGATCAATAATACGACCCTGGACATCACGCACATAATCAACCGTGGTTTTTGGAGGCTTAACAATACCATTCGCAACACCACGCTCCTCAGTAATCGACATATTACGATCAGACGAATCATAACCAAACAACGTCCTCAGTGCAGAAGAAGAAATCTTTGTCGTATTACCATGAGAATCATAAGAAAACATAGACACAGGAACACTCACCGAACTCGACAACGTATCATCAGAACTCTGGAGAAGCCTGTCAGCCTGATCATAACAAGACAACGTCGAACGCCCATCAACCGTTACTTTCGTACGATTGCTATCCTTACCAGCATCGACATTGTTCCCGAAGGCGTTGAAGGCATTGTGCCTTTCAAGGGTGACGTGAAATCTGTGTTGTACCAATTAGCTGGCGGCTTACGTTCCGGCATGGGATACA
>CALMUU010000077.1 GCA_937872965.1 uncultured Actinomycetes bacterium | reverse complement strand
GCTGGTCGCGACGATGGGCCGTATGTGGATTTCTATGATTTTTGTGAACGGGTCGATACGCAAGCATTGAATAAACGAACCATTGAATCTCTTATTAAAGCCGGTGCGTTTGATTCACTGGGGCACCCTCGCCAGGGTCTTTTAATGGTGTACGAACAGATTGTTGAAAATGCAGTATCGCGTCGTCGAGAAGCAGATGCGGGGATCATGTCGCTTTTCGGAGATGTTGGAGATCCAAGTATGGGTGATACTTCGTCTCGCGTTCCTATTCCCGAAACAGAATTCGAAAAGTCGGTCAAGCTTCAATATGAAAAGGAAATGCTTGGTTTGTACGTGAGCGACCATCCCCTCAGAGGTATGGAACATGCTCTCGCGGCGATCAGTGAAAAGAGTGTTGCCGAAGCGCGTGAGTGTTCCGAAGGCCAAACGGTTACGGTAGGGGGAGTTATCACGTCGCTGTCTCGCCGTTATACGAAAAAGGGCGATCTCATGGCCACCTTTATTTTGGAAGATCTTGCAATGGGTGTCGAAGTGATGGTATTTCCTAAAACGATGCAGCAATATGAGGATCGCATTGCTGCGGACAAAATCGTTCTTGTTACTGCTCGCGTTGATGCTCGTGATGATCAAGTAAAACTTATTGCGTTAGATATCTCGGTTCCTGACCTCAGTACAGATGGTTCCGGGCCTCCGTTGCGACTCCAGACGACCATGCATGCATTCACAAAAGCGCGCGCCGATGAATTGAGTGCGATGCTCTCGAGATACCCCGGAACATCGCCGGTTTATTTGCATCTGCAAGAAAAAGACAAAGGCGGAGACAAGGTAACGGTGGTGCGATTTGGTGTGACATTTACTGTCGATCCCAGCTCTTCATTGATCGCAGAGCTGCACACTATTTTGGGTGACGGCTGCGTTTTATAAAGTGTCCGGCATTATGGCGGCGGATGTTGTTTGAGTACAGACATTGTTTTCTGAGCAAAAGTTTTATCATTGTGCATCATCGTGTGGTGGCGAGAACACAGCAGTGCGAGATTATCGATGTTGG
>CALMUU010000076.1 GCA_937872965.1 uncultured Actinomycetes bacterium | reverse complement strand
GTGAAACCAATAGAGCAAATATATTTATCCGAATGGGTGAAGACATTTATACACCCCCTAAGCGAGGAATTCTTGACGGTGTATTCCGGAGCCATCTGATTGACTTTCTCGAACAGCAGAATGTTTCCATCAACGAAACTCCTCTTTCGCTGACTCATCTCACACAAGCGGACGAAATAGTAACCACTAATTCTGTGCGCGGCGTAGTTCCTATCGAAAGAATTTCTAGCGTCCTTTTCGATGAAGATTTGATCTTCGACGCTGATCAGAGTTCCTTATTAATAATGGCTCAGGATGCTTACGCAAAAGGGTTCTCCTGATCTTCGACTCCTCGAAGGTGAACCACGTCGCCTTCGCTGATTTCTAAAACTTCGCCGGTGTTTTTTTCGACGATCAATGAACCATCTGAAGAGATATCACGTGCGAAACCTTCAAAAGTTTCAGTGATTGTTTCTATACGAACCTTCTGGCCAAGTGTCGATGAGAACGACTTGTATTCCTTCCAGATATCAGAATCTGAAAAGCTGTCTATTCTGCGATGCGCATAATTTTTGACAATTTGATCAAGCAATTCGTTCGCCGTGATCGTATATCCACATTCTTGAAGAGAGGTCGCATTGGTGATGTCCGCAGGGTAAGCATCCTGCGTTACATTGATTCCCACACCCACCATGAGATAGCTGTTCACCACTTCGGTGAGACACCCGCCCACTTTTTTTGTTTCACCCGTACCTGCATCAACAACAAGATCATTCGGCCATTTAATTTTAAGATCCAATCGGCCCTTTTTATCCGCTTTGGAAGGACCGACTTTTTTGAGGACATCACAAACAGCAACCATCAGATGCGCTACATCAGTCATAGGATACAGTTCACGTTTCCCAATAATGAAGGTGGCGAGCAAGCTAGATCCGCGCAAACTTTCCCATCTTCGCTCTCTGCGTCCGCGTCCCGCTATTTGATTGTCGGCAACAATGGCGCCATAGAGGGAACCTGGGAGTACCTCATTGGCATCTAAAGGCATATCCCCACGACGATTTTCGATCACATCGCGGGCTATATGGTGAGTACTAGCCACTTGCCCGAATTCCAGAATGGGAATATCTGCAACCGTACGCTTATGCAGAGCTTCTTCCATTCTTTTAAGATACAACCTTTCACCTTTCACACAAGAAACGAGAATGGTGTCACCGGAATAAGGTAAGGCTTACGTGATCAAGAAGATATTAATTGCTAATCGCGGCGAGATCGCGGTTCGAGTGATGCGAACTGCACGAGAAATGGGCATAACCTCTGTCGCTGTTTATTCTGACCAGGATCGCGATGCATACCACGTTCGTTTTGCAGACGAAGCGTATTGTCTGGGCGGAATGACAAGCGCAGAAAGTTACCTCAATACTGACGCCATCCTCGACGTCATTGACCGCAGCGGAGCACAAGCCGTGCATCCGGGGTATGGTTTCTATTCAGAGAATGCCGATTTTGCGCGAGCGTTAATCGACAAGGGCATTGTCTGGATTGGGCCTCCTCCAGAAGCAATTGAAGCAATGGGCGACAAAATTTCTGCGCGTGAGGTTGCTCAGATAGCAAATGTTTCTATGGTGCCGGGAACAAAGGACCCAATAAATAATGTGGATGAGATCATCGCGTTTGGTTCGACGCACGGCTACCCCATTGCGATTAAAGCAGCGTATGGTGGAGGCGGACGAGGAATGCGCGTTGTCTTTGCAGCCAACGAAGCCCAAGAAGCATTCGATGCTGCGACACGTGAAGCAATCGCATATTTCGGTCGACCTGAAGCGTACTTGGAAAAATATCTCATTAAACCGCGCCATGTTGAAGTACAAGTTTTTGGTGATAGTCATGGAAATTATGTGCACCTTGGCACACGTGACTGTTCAGTTCAGCGTCGCCACCAGAAACTTATCGAAGAGGCGCCCTCTCCTTTTCTTACTGAAGAAACACGTCAAGAAATGGGGCTACAAGCGATTGCCGTTGCGCGTGCGTGTAATTACACGAATGCTGGCACCATTGAAATGCTCTATGTACCTCCGCTTGAAGGTCAAGAAAGCATGTTTTACTTTCTCGAAATGAATACCCGACTTCAAGTTGAACACTGCGTGAGTGAAGAAATCACGCGACGAGATTTTGTTGCCGAGCAAATTCGTGTTGCGTGTGGGGACCCTTTAAGTTTTTCACAAGAAGATATCTCTATTGCCGGGCACTCTATCGAATGTCGCGTTAATGCAGAAAATACCCACACCGGGTTCACTCCTTCACCAGGAAAAATTTCTCGGATGGAAATCGCTCAAGGTATCGGCATTCGTTTTGACGGAGGGTATGAATCCGGCGATGAGATTTCTCAGTATTACGACAACTTGATTGGAAAGTTAATTGTTTGGGCCCCTACGCGCGATGAAGCTATCTCTCGCTTGGATCGAGCAATAGGCGAAACAACCATCGAGGGCGTTCATCACACACTCGATGCCCAGCTCGCAATGATTCGACAAGATGATTTTGCACAAGGAACCCACCACACACGCTGGGTAGAAGACGACCTGGATGCGAACTTATGGGAATCAACTGCGAAAGACTTATTGGCTTCTGGCTATGAGAGTGGAACCGAAGAAGTTGAAGTCCCTGTTGAAGTAAACGGCAAGCGTTTTAACGTCAAAATGTTCCTCCCTGAATCCCGACCATCACAGCCCCAAAAAAAAGCACGCACCAAAAAAACCCTGGGGACATCAAGTTCAGGTACAAATTCTGGTGCAGTGACAGCTCCGATGCAGGGAACCATTATTACTGTCAGTGCGACAATTGGTGACACTGTTACAAAGGGAAGCACATTGTGCGTTCTTGAAGCTATGAAAATGGAAAACCAAATCAAGGCGCCTTCTGACGGAACGATCAAAGACATTTTGGTGACCGCGGGCGATCTCGTGGGCGCAGGCGACACCCTCGTCATCTTTGAATAAATAGAAAATAGGAATATGACCTCGCTGAGCATTGAAATTAGTACCCCTATTGAACTCGTCTGGGACTACATCAGCAATATTGAATCTCATACTTCCTGGATGGCTGATGCCCGTTCCATTATCTCAACGAGTGATAAGCAAAATGCTGTCGACGCGACATATATATGCGATACAAAGCTAGGTCCACTATCCACACAAGACAGAATGCGTGTCCTTCGATATGATCCCCCTTTCGTTTTGGAAATCGAACACGTTGGCTCTGTAACGGGTTCCGGTGAATTTCGAATCGAACGTATTGGCAACCAAAAGACGAAATTCGTATGGGAAGAACACCTCAGATTCCCGTGGTATATGGGTGCAGGAATCGGTAAATTTTTTGGCATGCTGCTTTTGCACCGCATCTGGAAACGTAACCTCATTGAGCTAAAAGCCCAGATCGAATCAATGAAATGAGAGAAATAAAAAAAGGAGCCCGAAGGCTCCTTTGTATAAGGTACTGACTTGGATTCGGATTAATAGCCGTAAAGCACTTCCTCTACTTCACAGGTCACATCCGTGGTATCGTCGCTAAACGAGGAGTACGTACTAAATTCCTTTTTATCTCCTGGAGAAACGCTATATGCATACCCTTTTTGAGTATCAATATCGCCTTGATCTCCTTCACACTTCACTTCAATTGTAAATCCAGTTTCAAAATCAGCAGTATTTTCTATGAAGGCTGTGTACGTCGTGTACCCGAACTGGCTCACTTTCACTTCTTCCTCGCTGATCTCATAGTCACCAGATTTAGCTTCGGTGCCATTGCGTGAAATTTGTTCATTAGCACGGTCAATTCTTTTGTCAACTTTATCGATTGTTGTATCTGCAGCAGCAATTGAAATTATGAAAATAATGATTCCAATGATCGACAAGATCGTACCGATGATTCCCAGAATGAGACCAGCAGTCGCTTGACCTCGCCCTTCGCCACCAAGCTGTTCAGCTTTTTTCTTTCCGGCAATACCAAGAAAGATGGCTGGGATACCTGCGAAAATACCGAAGCAAACCAAACTTAAAATACCGCACACAAGTGACGCTGTTGCAGTTCCATTTGTTCGAGAAGAAGGCCCGCCCATTGGAGGAGGTGGCGGCGTCATCCCTGGACCCGGAGGAGTAGGTGGTGTTGGAGGAGTAGGAGGTGAAGGCGGCGGTGTGCTGCCAGGGGGCGGAGGAACAGTCATGAGAGACTCCTTATATGAGGGAAATAACTTCAGAAGTGTAGAACAGAAAAGCCCTCAAGGAAAGCATTGTGCGACAAACAGCAAAAATAAGGCCAGGCCTTATGGAAAAGCAGTTGCTTAAACCGCGGCGTGCTCCTCTTCGGGGCTCATTTCACCATCGTTGACCACGGCGGTAATTCCAGGGACTCGGTCCATAACAATACGCTCGACACCGGCCTTGAGTGTCATGGTCGATACGGAACAATCTCCACACGCACCTGTGAGGTGGACGTGAACTACAGAGTCTTCATCAATTCCTACAAAGGTAATGTCGCCACCATCACTCTGGAGGGCCGGGCGAATTACTTCGAGTGCCGCCAAAACTCCTGATTTACGAGGATCAATTCCTGTTGTTTCTTCTTGTGTTTCACTCATCACATTCCTCTTTCGGTTCCTCCAGTATACATCGTTTGCACAATAAATCACAGGGAGCGAGGGACGAGCGACCGCGAGTCGTGTCGGGCTCTGCCCGCGCGACGACTATAAATCACAGGGAGCGAAGGATGAGCGCCCGCGAGCAACGACCGGCTCCGCCGGCGTTGCGACAATAAATCACAGGGAGCGAGGGACGAGCG
>CALMUU010000075.1 GCA_937872965.1 uncultured Actinomycetes bacterium | reverse complement strand
CTCTTGATGATGGCGATTTGAATGCATGGCTCGAAATATATCTTCATCTCAATCCACCCCAACCGGGTTCCATTTTCGATCTGTGCTGGCCAAAAAATCGAGTGGCGCAATTGCATTCAATGGGCATTACACAGCTTGTCGATATTCCCGATGATTTTGCCCTGAGTCCCAAGCAGAAGCTGCAAGTGCGAGCCACAAAAACACAACAACAATATTTCGAACTTCAGAACATCAAAGAATTTGTTGATGGCCTGGAATATCCTCTCTATTTTCTTGACTATGAAACATTGACGGGCGTGATTCCTCCCTTTGACGGACTCGGCCCTTACAAGCAGCTTCCTTTTCAGTATTCGCTTCATGTTCTCCGCACGCCAACAAGTGAACTCGAACATTACATGTATCTTCACCGAGATAACAGTGATCCAACTGTGCCGCTGAGCGAGTCTCTGGCCGAGCACATTGGGACTACAGGTACCATCCTCACGTGGAATGACAAATTTGAAAAATCTTGTAACGACCTTATGGCACGACTGGCTCCACAGTTCAAAAAGTTTTATCGAGATGTAAATGCGCGCATTGATGACCTTTGTATCCCCTTTCAAAAGTCATGGTACGTTCATAAAGATTTCTTAGGGAGTTATTCCATTAAGAAAGTGCTGCCTGTAGTTGTTCCTGATCTTTCCTACTCTGCGCTCGACATTAACGAAGGCGCAGGCGCGCAGCGTCTTTGGATGCAAAGCGTTCTCGATACCAAACTGGCTCACCAAAAAGAGAAAATCTTGAGTGATTTAGAAAAATACTGTGAACTCGACACGCTCGCGATGGTGCGGATTTATGAAGCGCTCATCGAGCTAACCAAAGATACAGAAGAAAAAGAGAAGCCCGCTGAAAAGCTGTCTCTCTTTTAGCTGCTCTTGTCATCCCGAGCCTGCGAGGGATCTCAACTTGATGACCACTTCGATGTTGAGATCCTTCGGGCAAGCCCTCAGGATAACTTTTTGTCTAGACAAAAAGCTAGTTCATCGCGTAGTGAGCCCAGTCCTCTTCAGAAATGTTATATGCCATTGTGTGGGTGGCCACTAAAAGGCTTTTTGCTAAATGAATCATGTCTTCTTCGGTGTGTAGCGGAGTCACAACAACACGCAAACATTCTTCGCCAACAGAAACCGTAGGATAATTAACCGGTTGAAGATATGCGCCATGATCTTTTAAGAGACGATCCGCAATCTCTTTGCAGTGCAGTGCGTCATGCATGGGGATCGGTGTGATGTGCGAAGGATTGTGTTTATATTCCACGTGATAGTGATCAAAGATGCGTCGCAATCGTGCAACATTGGCATGCAGCTTCTCGCGGAGTTCGTTATGCACTGATACATGAGAGATGCTTGTCACCGCTGCAGCACACACCGAAGGGGGAAGAGAAGTAGTGAAAATAAATCCACTTCCAAAACTGCGAATCGCATCGACGATTTCTGTTGATGCTGCAATGTATCCGCCGATAACACCGAAACCTTTTGCCAAGGTACCGTTGATGATGTCGACATCATCAGAATTTTCGAGTTCAGAGGTCTTGCCGCCGCCATCAGTTCCATAGAGTCCAACAGCGTGAACTTCGTCCAAGTAAGTGAGGGCATTATATTTTTTTGCCAACGCAAGAATTTCGACAATCGGAGCGACAGAACCAATAATAGAATACACCGATTCAAAAACAATCATCTTCGGACGATCAAGGGGAAGCGACTTTAAGATTTCTTCTAAGTGTTCCACATCATTGTGGCGGAAGATAATCTTTTCTCTCTTACTTGCGCGCATGCCTTCAATAAGAGAAGCATGATTGCGCTGGTCAGAAATAAAGACAATGTCAGGAAAAATCTTTCCCATTGTCTGTAAGGTCGTGAGATTGGCGAGATATGCGCCACTGAAAATGAGCGCTCCATCTTTGTTATGAAGTCCCGCAATACTTTTCTCAAGAGCCTTGTGGTGAACGGTTGTTCCTGAAATGTTGCGCGTACCACCACTGCCGACGCCACTTGTGCGAGCAACTCTAACGGCAGATTCAATGACGTCTTCGTGCGTACTCATTCCGAGATAGTCATTGCTACACCAGTTTGTTGCAGCATAGGTGTTGCCATCTGAATCGCTATAGGTGAAGCGAGGGAAAGTCGATGCGTTCTTGTCGACGTCGAGAAAGTAGCGGTAGTTACCAGCTTCTTTGAGGCGATTGAGATGTTGATTAAAAACGCGTGTGTAGTCGGTCACTATCTTCCTTTTGCGACGAATAAACTGGATAACATTCTAGATTGAGCTACTGGTTGTTCCTGGGATTGTGAGCTTGCAAAGTTAGGGTCGTTCCTGGTGCCAGGAGCGTAGCGACTAAGCAGCAGGTGCGGCCCTCCCCTCGGAGGACAATGCTTCCTCGAACTAGAATAAGGCCATGACCAGCCCTCGATCGTTCCATGTGACCACATTTGGTTGTCAGATGAATGAGCATGACTCCGAGCGGATTGCTGGCCAGCTCTTAAAGGAAGGCTATGTCGAGGCCTCACGCCAGGAAGATGCTGATGTCCTCGTGCTTAATACCTGCTGTATCCGAGAAAATGCTGATGAAAAGCTTTATGGCACACTTGGTCGATTGGCCTCTCTTAAGGCCACCAAACCTGGGATGCAAATAGCTGTTGGAGGCTGCCTGGCTCAAAAAGATCGTGACATTGTCACGGCCAAAGCGAAATCTGTCGATGTGGTATTTGGTACACACAATCTCCACCGCGTGGGTGAACTTCTGGCTCACAACGTGGAACACAGCCAAGCCATTGTTGAAATTGTGGAAGAACTCGAAGCGTACCCGTCTGCTTTGCCTGCTCGTCGTGAAAGTAATCACAGCGCGTGGGTCACGATTCAAATCGGGTGTGACAACACTTGCGCGTTCTGTATCGTTCCGAGCGTTCGCGGGAAAGAAGTTTCTCGCCGTATGGGCGACATCGTACACGAGATTGAGAATCTCGCTGCCGATGGTGTTACGGAAATAACTTTGCTTGGACAAAACGTGAATAGTTATGGTCGCGACTTAGGCGCAGGTCAATATCGCCCTAAGTTTGCCGATCTCTTGCGTGAAGTGAACGCGATTGAGGGAATCAAAAGAATTCGCTATACGTCTCCTCATCCCAAAGATATGCGCGAAGATACTTTTATTGCAATGGCGGAATGTGAAAAAGTGTGCAATCACCTTCACTTTCCTCTGCAGTCGGGAAGCGATTCGATCTTGGCTGCCATGCACCGGGGATATACAGCGCAGCGCTATTTGGAAAAGCTCGCCCTAGCGCGAAAAATTATTCCTGACCTAGCTGTTACAACAGACATCATTGTGGGTTTTCCTGGTGAAACCGACGAAGACTTTGAAGCTACGATGAATGTTGTTGCTCAAGCAGGATATGACTCAGCATATACCTTTGTTTTTTCTCCTCGCGAGGGAACCGAAGCGGCATTGATGACCGATAAGTTTGTGGATGATGACATCGTTAAGCAGCGTATTGTTCGGTTATGCGATTTAGAAAAGCGCGATGCAACGGTTCGACACGGAGATTGCGTTGGCCGTATTGAAGAACTTCTTGTCGTAGGTGTTTCCAAACACAATCCTGAGATGGTATCGGGGCGAACAACACAGAACAAGCTGGTTCACTTTGATGCTCGCGGTCAAGATATTCCAGAAGGTTCTTATGTTACGGCTCATGTTACGAGTGCAGCCTCCCATTGGCTTTTTGGAGATCTTCTCGATGTGGTATCGACCCCGGAATCTCGAGAAAATGCTGTCGCAGAAAAAGCAAACGCTAAGAAACTTATTCCGGTCGCGGCGGGTTAGGGTGGCATCATCACAAGGAGCGAAGGATGAGCCAGGAGCAAAGCGACTACTGCGAGAAGTATCCGGCTCTGCCGGTGCTTCGACTAAA
>CALMUU010000074.1 GCA_937872965.1 uncultured Actinomycetes bacterium | reverse complement strand
TAAATTGATTCAAAAAGAAATGCGAACGCTCACGAAAAGTTAGCGGCGCAAAAGGTCGCACCTGTTCAATGTCCGCAGGCATATCGTCAATATCGCGCATGTTTCTTCCCCGATAAAAGTTGAGGGAAGAATCGAAATGCTACCTTACGGCTTTAACGACATCAAGAGGGATATGTCATCCCGAGCGCAGCGAAAACTCTCCATTATTAAGTTTGCAGGAATTTTGCAGGGCCCGGCCTTGTTGCAAGGCCGGGCCCTGCAAAATTAGGCGACTACGAAATTGATCATGCGGCCAGGAACCGCGATGACTTTGACGACTTTCTTTCCTTCGAGAAGGGCTTGTACCGCAGCATCGGCACGTGCAGCAGCTTCAATTTCTGCAGCGGTGGCATCGGGTGACACATTGATTCGCGCTTTTACCTTCCCCAAGATCTGAACGGGAATTTCAATCGTTTCATCGACGAGATAGCTCTCATCCACTTGAGGGAAAGGAGCATATACAAGCGATTCTTCATGCCCGAGGATCGACCAAAGCTCTTGCGCAACGTGAGGTGCAAGAGGAGCAACCATCAACACCAACGCCTCTGCAACTTCGCGCGGGCACTCCTTGCCGGTGCCAATATATTTCGTGACCTCATTGTTGAGTTCAAACATTTTGGCAATTGCGGTGTTAAAACTGAGTTGGTCGTAATCGTTGCGTACTGCGTCGATCGTTTTATGCAATACACGTGCAAGGTCTTCATTAGGCGCATCGTCAGAAACTCGAGCCTTCCCTGTTTCTTCATCCACGATCCCCCGCCACATGCGTTGGATGAATCGATACACTCCCGCAACGTCAGCCGTGCTCCACGGGCGTGACATTTCAAGTGGCCCCATGAACATTTCGTACATGCGCAATGTGTCGGCACCATACTCTTGACACATATCATCGGGAGAAATCATGTTCTTTAAGGATTTGCCGATCTTGCCGTATTCCTGTGTAACTTCTTTACCTTCGTAGAAGAACTTGCCGTCCTCTTCTTTGACGTCCCGCGCTTCCACATAGAACCCGCGCTCATCTTTATAGGCAAAAGCCTGAATATAGCCTTGGTTTATCAAACGCTGGAAGGGTTCTTTGGTGGAAACATATCCGCGATCAAAGAGAACCTTGTGCCAAAAGCGTGCATAGAGAAGGTGCAACACTGCGTGTTCAGCGCCACCCACGTAGAGGTCAACAATGCCGGGTTGGCCGGTATTTCCCGCCCAGTATTTTTCTACTTCTGGATCAATCATGGCTTCATCATTAAAAGGATCCAGATAACGCAAGTAGTACCAACATGAACCTGCCCAGTTCGGCATTGTGTTGGTTTCGCGTCGATACGTTTTTACTCCGTCACCCAAGTCGAGATCAACGGTAACCCAATCGGTTGCGCGTCCCAGCGGCGGCTTGGGTTCGGCGTCCGGGTCATCACTGCTTTCGGGAGCGAAATTATCAAGCTCAGGAAGAGTGACAGGCAACATTGAAACGGGCAGATCATGAGCACGACCATCTTCGTCGAACACAATGGGGAAAGGTTCGCCCCAATAGCGCTGGCGAGAAAATAGCCAGTCGCGCAAGCGAAAAGTAATCGTGGATTGCCCTGAACCTTGCGCGTCAAGCCAATCGCACACCGCATCAATGGCTGCTTGTTTGACCATACCATTGATGGAAAGCGATTCGTTCTCAGAATTAATACATTGCGATGTTTCGTCTCCATTGAAAGAGACTGGCCAGGTCGTTACGTCATCGGGCTTGGCATTATTTTCTTTGCACCATGATTCGCTCGGTTCAACAACGATGGGTTTATCAAGATCGAAACCGCTGGCGAATTCGAAGTCGCGTTGATCGTGCGCGGGAACGGCCATGATGGCTCCTGTTCCATAACCACTCAAGACATAGTCTGCAATGAAGATGGGAACAGTTTCCCCATTGATCGGATTAATGGCATAAGCACCCGTAAAAACGCCGGTCTTTTCTTTCACATCGCTTTGGCGATCACGTTCTGATTTTCTTTCCACCACTGCTCGATATGCAGCCACTGCTTCCTGAGGACTACTTGCAATTGTTCCATTGATATTTCGCCATGAGTCGGGCATGTCTTCCAGGTAACTTTCGCTCACGATGGCATCAACCAAAGGATGTTCGGGAGCGAGCACGAGATAACTGGCTCCAAATAGGGTGTCAGGGCGAGTGGTAAAGACTTCAATGGCAGGCCCCGCATGACCAGCAACATCGAAAGAGACGTTCGCTCCCCTGCTTTTGCCGATCCAGTGCCGTTGCATGGTTTTGATCGCATCGGTCCAGTCCAAACCTTCAAGGTCATCGAGCAATCGGTCTGAGTATTTTGTGATGCGCATCATCCATTGCTTCATGGGGCGTCGAAACACATCGAAGTTTCCGCGTTCTGATTTTCCATCGGCTGTTACTTCTTCATTTGCAAGCACGGTTCCGAGCCCTGGGCACCAGTTCACAACTGAGTCAGCTAAGTATGCCAAACGATAGTTATCGATCACGTCGGATTGTTCGCCTGCAGTTAAATCTTTCCACGCACGATTAGCTTCAAGCGTTCGCTTCCCTGATTCAAATTCACTGATGAGATCTTCAATGGGTCGCGCTTTGTTTTGTTCGTCGTCAAAGTACGAGTTATAGATCGTGAGAAAAATCCATTGTGTCCATTTGTAATAGTCGGGGTCAATGGTTGATACTCCTCGACGTTCGTCGTGACCCATACCGAGACGTCGAAGCTGCGCCTGAATAATAGAGATATTCTTCTCGGTGGTGATGCGCGGGTGTGTTCCCGTTTGCACGGCGTACTGTTCTGCAGGAAGACCGAAGGCGTCGTAACCAAATGCGTGCAAGACGTTGTAGCCAGTCATGCGCTTAAAGCGAGCATAGACATCGGTCGCAATGTAACCAAGTGGGTGCCCTACGTGGAGACCTGCGCCAGACGGGTACGGAAACATGTCAAGGACGTAGAGTTTTTCCTTTGCAGCGTCGAATTTTTCTGCCATAGTGCCCGTGGGATTAGGCGTGTAATAGGTCTTCTCTTTTTCCCAAATGTCCTGCCATTTCAGCTCGATCTCGTTGGCCAAGCGCGCGTCATAGCGAAAAGGAAATTCATGCGGAGTTGAAGAGGCAGTGGGCGCGTCGGACATGGCGTAAATGTTAGTTCAGCGCGCGTGCAGCGCTCCTGTTGTTTTGCCGTATGTATATGTGCCCATGAAATCCCGACCAATACGAACTGCTAATGTATTGACCTCTTGGGGCTGTAGCTCAGTTGGCTAGAGCGCCTGCATGGCATGCAGGAGGTCGAGGGTTCAAGTCCCTTCAGCTCCACTGATTTTTTAGTCGAACCGCAGGCAAAGCCCGACGGTTCTCGCAGTCGCTCCTCCGATCGCTCCCTGTGACTCATCTTTAGTCGAACCGCAGGCAAAGCCCGACGGTTCTCGCAGTCGCTCCTCCGATCGCTCCCTGTGACTCATCTTTAGTCGAACCGCAGGCAAAGCCCGACGGTTCTCGCAGTCGCTCCTCCGATCGCTCCCTGTGACTCATCTTTAGTCGAACCGCAGGCAAAGCCCGACGGTTCTCGCAGTCGCTCCTCCGATCGCTCCCTGTGACTCATCTTTAGTCGAACCGCAGGCAAAGCCCGACGGTTCTCGCAGTCGCTCCTCCGATCGC
>CALMUU010000073.1 GCA_937872965.1 uncultured Actinomycetes bacterium | reverse complement strand
CATGCTACGCTTTTTTCCTCGTGCATGACACGGGGCTATAGCTCAGTCGGTTAGAGCGCATCTCTGATAAGGATGAGGTCGTAGGTTCGATTCCTACTAGCCCCACCATCAATCAATTTCCATTGATTAATGGCGTGGCTGAGCCCACTGTGCTTGTCTCGCTAAAGTCAATCAATCGAAATTGATTGATGGTGGAAGAGGAGTGTTCGTGAGACGTTATCAGCGAGGAGTCATTGTTGCGTTTCTCGGTCTCCTGGCTACTACTTTCGTAAAGTTTCTCGGAGTTGACTCTCCCCAAAATAAACAGGGGGGCTGGACTCGTCTCTCTCCTCCCGATTTTAACGACTAGTTATTGTCATGATGGATCGCTATTTTTCTTCCCTGCCTGAAGATTGTTCTGTTCCCAATATTCTGGTTGTTGGGTGTGGTCGTGTCGGCGAAAGCATTGTTCGCACATTCGTTAACTATGCTCCGCATGGAGCATTTCAGGTATATGTAACGGACAGCGACAAAGAACGTGCTCGCAAACTTAGTGAATATCGATTGAGTGTGATTACTCCTATTCGTTGGCGTTCTGCACACGATACGCCCGAGGATGTTGACGTCATCGTAATTGCGGTTGATCATGATTCGGAACATAAAATTATTGACCGCCTTGCGTTATCGAAAAAACCTTTTATTTCGCTTTCGGATGACGCTGGTGTTTTCGAAGAATACGAAGAGTACGAAGATGAATTTCGTCAAGCAGGAGTGCAGGGAATTATTGGGACGGGATTAGTTCCGGGAGCATCGAACGTACTTGTCCGTCATTGTGCAAAAAACTTCGATTCGGTTTATGACGTCATCGTGGAAAGGTTAGGGTTCGTCTCATCCTCTTCATTAGCGAGTGTAAAAAGCGCCCGGAGAGATGCGCCGTTAAGTATCCGTGATGGAATCGCGACCGACTCGCGACGTAAAGCGGGTTCCTCTCTTTCCTGGTTCCCTCCACCATATAACCTCGTACATTGCCAGTCGGTTGCCTCGGGGGTAACGACATTAGCTCGCACATATCCATCATCACACAATATTTCCGTACGATTCGCTGAACCTAAGCTCCCGACGTTTACAGAACGTATCCGCAATGTATTTTTCCAGGTTCCCCTCACAACGACTCGTGCATGTATTCGCGCGGAGGTGCATGGCATGAAAAATGGGCAGATAGGCACTCACACAGAAGCAATCACGGGTGATGCGATGACCATCATCACGCATACCTCTGTGATGTCCATCATGGGATTACATAACAACAGTGCAATTGAGACCCAATCACCTTTTATAAATTGTGACGATGTCGTTACACCTGGACAACTCTTAAATTCCCTATATTCTGCGGGAGTTACGATTTCACGTTTCGATGGAATCGAGTAACGCCGATGCATTATTCTTGAGCGTTTAGACTCTTGCTGTGAATATGTATGATCCTTTTGATGAAGATCCATTTTCTTCCGATCCTGAGCTTGAAGCAATGGCTCGAGAATTTAAAAATACCTTTCGCCAAGAGCAAGAAGAGCTTGAAGCAATGTCGACCGAAGCACTCGAAGCAGAAATTGATATTCCCTTCGCTTTCCTCGAGTTGATGTGGAGTGGTGCACAAACGCGAGTCAGCGTAGGACCACATTTCTTTGAAGGATTAGTGACGCATGTGGGACGAGATCTAGTCCAACTGGCTATTGGCCCCGGCATGATCGTTGATGTCCATTTGCCTTTTATCTCCCAGGTGTTCGTTGTTCAGCGCAATCAAGAATCCGCTCGGACTGCTCTTCATCGTGATCCCCGTACCTTTATTGCGAGAATGCGCGAGCTCGCCGAAATACCAATGCAAGAAGTTGAGCTTGGGGGAGAAGTAAGTTCAGCGGGAGTATCAGGGGTATTGAAGCTTGTGCGCAGCGACCACGTTGTTATTTCTGCAAAAGACAAGAGAGAATGGCTGGTTCCTCTTGCGAACGTGAAGTACTGCTTGACTCGCGCAAACGTGCGATAATCGTGGAGACAACTGAACGAACTGCTGCTGTTTAGTTGCTTGGGGGAGGGTCCGACCTTGTAAAGATTGTGACCTTTTTAGGTCACCCTTTCTAACTTTCCAAGATCAGACCCTAACTGGAAAATGATCATAGAAAAAGGTCCGACCTTATTGAAATAAGGTCGGACTCTTTAAATTCTCAATCCATGAGGGTGGCAGTTATCCACAGCTACCTGGGGAAATTGTGGATATTCTTGTGTTAGTTAGTTCTATCTAGATTTCGTTTGCGTATTCTTTTACGAGAAGTTCAACTTTAGGCATTGAATGCTCGATGAAATTCGCGATATCGGCCTTGAGGAACCGGTAACCACGCACTCCAGGAATCTGCATTGCGGGAAGACGGCCATCTTTTGCCATCAATTGAATCATTCGAGGGCTCAAACGTAACCAAGAAGCTACTTCTGAAGGCTTGAGTATCGCCGGAAAGTCATCCGGATCGAAGGGTGTTTGTGCTGCCATGTCCGTATCCTACCATTTCTTGTTGTAATTGTAAACCTTGCGAATCGAACGAATATTTTGTAATGTAAGGTTGTTAATTGCCTTTACAAGGTTCTTCGTTGGATTCTATGATGTTTTCGGCACCACAGAATCCAACTTGAGCATTTATCAGACATTTATCCGCCAGAATGCCGTAAAAGCCTACTACGTGGACTTTTCGGTCATTCTAAATTCCGTTCAGCCCCTATATAACGTCAAATTGACCTACATGTCATCCAAGGACGCGACGAATAATTGGTGTTAGTCAAGCTTGATGTTTACGCATTGGCTGACACTAATCGTCGTATTCGCTATTTGCAGTTCGCCCCTATGAACTGTGAAGAGTAAATGCATATCTCAAGAACGGAGCCGCCCCGTGACACAACCAACGTATAGTTCCTCGTCACCAGATATCAGTCCTATTGCTGCGAAGCCAAAACGTAAAGCTGGTCTACGTTTCACGTCTGGTCATTTACTCATGGTCGTCAGTGGTCTTCTTGCTTTCTTGTTGTCGTTGGTTGTTTTGACATCGCGCGAAGCAACGATCACCGTCTTTGTTGCTAAGAATGACATCGTTGCTGGAAAAACTATTTCGGCAAATCAGTTCACTCCTGTTGAAGTTAAATCGAGCAGTCTCAATTCTGTTTATGTCAACACTTTGCAGCTGCAATCGAACAAAAAGTTCTTTGCTGCACGTTCAATTAGCAAAGGTGAACCTCTTACACAAGGAGCTCTTACCCCTGAAACAGAGAAGACTGATGTGCGACTTCTTTCGATTCCTGTTGATAAATCTCTTGCAGTTGCGGGAGCGCTTTCTCGCGGGGATCGCATCGATATAATCCAGACTCCAGAAGGTGAATGCTCTATACGTGTATTGAGTAATCTAGAAATTGTTGTCACTCCATCAGGTTCTGGCGGGGGAGCATTAAGCACGGGAAGTAACGCGTTTACGCTCACTGTCGCATTAGAAAATGCGGGCGATGACCTCACTCTTGCAGGTGTTATTGCTGCTGGAAAGTTCCAAATCGTGAAGACCACGGGCACGACGAGCTCAGATTCGGTCGATACCGATCCCTTCTGTGAAAACGGAAGCTTGACAGACCCTCTCGGAGGATAAAGATGGCAGACATCACGATCGGGATTATTGCGAGTGCACGCGAATGGCGAAGCGTGCTTCAGGCGCACGTCCGGGACCATGTTGCCGGAGTGCGTGTACAAATTTTGCGTGAACCCCGCATGGCTCTTGAACTCGATCTTGATGTTGTTGTCATTGACGATGTATCCAGCTTTTTAACGCGCGACAAGGTCGTGCGACTTCGTGAAAAGGGAATACGTGTCGTAGGAATCTACGATCCGGAAGGAAATGAAGGGTTGGGAATTTCTTTTCTCGAAAATCTTGGCGTAGATCTTTCGTTGCCTTCTACAATTTCACCAGAAGAGATGATCAATGCAGTTTCGCAAATGCAGCCTCGTGAAAATTACGGGCATTCGTTTGACCATGTTGTAGGAGATTTTTCTCCTTCCCGCACTGTCCAAACAACTACTCATTCCACAATGATTGCCGTGAGTGGTCCTGCAGGCGCAGGCTCAACAGAAGTCGCAATTGCATTGGCCGACATCGTAGCTAGCCGCAACCACACAACCCTTTTGTTGGACTGTGATGAAGTGGGACCCAGCGTTGCACGTCGTCTTGGTTTCCATCTTCACCCCAATATTCTTTCCGCGATTGATGCAGTATCAAATGCATCACGACCCCTTACTGAAATGGTGGGACGCCCGAGCGGTCACGAGGCAAGTCTGGTTAATTTTGATGTCATGCCCGGTATTGCCAGCGCCGAAGATTGGGCTCAATTGCGTTCAATGGATTTAGAAGACCTCTTTACAGCTGCACGAAAATCTTGGCGTTACATTGTATG
>CALMUU010000072.1 GCA_937872965.1 uncultured Actinomycetes bacterium | reverse complement strand
TTCAAGAAGCGTGAGCAATGATCTTCCTATCCCCTGTCCTTGGAGTTCGGGATCAACACGCATACGTCGTAGCTTCGCAGTTGTGACATCAAGACGACAGAAAGCGCCCATCGCCACAATCTTCTCGCCAATTAGACCGACAAGAAAGTTCCCATGATTGTCCATATAGAAAGTTTCTATGTCATCAAGATCGTGATCATATTTATCCCACTGCCACTCATCAAAAGCTTGCGTTGCTCGTAAGGCAATTTCGTGGAGGTGCTTGACCTGCTGATTATCCGTGGCCTGATACTGCCTGAATGCGACTTGCTCGTTAGACATCCATCCAATATAAGCGTTGGGCTATCTGAGCAGCAATATAAACGATAAATCTGGCAAACGCCTAGGAAAATGAATGGTCGGGCTAGCGGGAGTTTGTGATACCCACCACCCGAGTCCAGCCAGTTTGAAAAAAATACAGTTGGTCGGGCTAGCGGGAGTTTGTGATACCCACCACCCGAGTCCAGCCAGTTTGAAAACAAATACAGTTGGTCGAGAGATCGAGACGCTTTTTGACAACGCCTATCTTAGCGAGATTCTATACGACTTAGCTCAGAAATGGGACGAATTGGTAACCGATCGTGAATCATCCGTGCCGTTGTCGGCATACATTGGTTTATATGATTCAATCTGACAAGTTTTTCCTATTCTTTAGGAGGTCTTGAATCAATTTCAACAAACTCACAGTCTTCGATAAAGATACTGTCATTCATTATGTAACGTATTTCGCCTTGAACAACAAAGTATGTTTTATTTTTATCTAGCGATCGCACTTCGCTCTTATGTTCTTCTATATCAAAATCTAAGAATATTCTGATCCCACTGTTGGCATCAGAAGTCGCCAATTGGAGCGTAGAATGATCATGATTTTCCGATACGTTTCGGAACAAGACCTCAACTTTTATCCACATACCGAGATAATCGCGTGTAATCAGATTTGCTTCTAGTTCTGTCAATGTTTTATACGGGGAAATGATGTCCGGCACAGTTTTTGTGAGATATTTTCTGTCTTCTGGTTTAACTTGCCTAGCTTTTGGCTTCTTTCTATAAATATATATATGCACGTTTAAATACAACAGAACAAGCATCGCAATGATAAAGAAACCAACAATTACGCTTACACAGGTGATAATTCCAAAAAGTGTAAGATTCGATAACGATTTAGATAACGAATCTTTGAAAATTGCAAGGCCAAACAGTTGGTTAAGCAGTAGGGGTATCCCCCAGCACACAGTCGTACCAGCAAACAATAGTTTTTTTTCAAGCGTTTCATTCATTACGGGCCTTAGGATAATTTGTTGATTTTGCTTACCAGTAGTCGCTATAAGACAATCTGGCTGAGTTGTCAGCATACAATGGTTTACATGAAGCAATCTAATAAGGCGTTAGAACAATTCAATCACTCGACTAAGTCGTTAATGGAACTTATTGAGATTCTGGGTGAATTACGCGATGAAGCTGAAGAATCTGAAGATAATGAACTGTTCTTCGAAGATGATTTTGGTGAAAAGATCTTTCTGAAATCTCTCCATGGCAAGCGAGAATCTCAATATATCTCTATAAGAGGAAGAGACATGACAATAACAATAGATTTCCACGATGATTAACCTTGAGCAAGAACAGAATGTCATTGAACTTAGGGGTCTGAATAATAGCTACGACACGATTTCTCAGGCACTCGGTATCAGTAAGCCAAAAGTAATGGCTATATGCAAGAAAAACACTGAATTGATCAAATCCAGACAAGAAACACTTATCAAGGCAAACGAGGAATCATTCAGAGAAGCACTTCGAAAACGTTCAGTGTTCTACACGCGAATGTTAGATAATCTTACTTTTGAAGCTCTGTCTCGTGACTTGTCGAGCATTCCTCTCGATAGACTTGTCTCTCTTATCGAAAAACTAGAACGTATTCTGACAATGTCTGATATGAGTTCAGCAAGGAGATCAAAAGGTGTTTTGAGCTTTGATAACATGTCCGATGATGAACTCGAATCATTTATACGAAACTAATTCTTTACTGTTTTTTTATTAAAGATATACATTGTTATGTTGCTTTGCACCGAAATAGTAAAGGAAAAAGATCTGCACCCCACGATCGCTAATTGTCGTACAAAAGAAACCAATAGTATCTGTGCGGAATCACCAAATCGCCAGATTCGCCACAAAGTTTTTCCACATCATGGTATGCCATAAGTTCTGTATAGCTATTGATTACAAATGAATCCAACCATTTCTGTGCTTTTTTTGAATCTGAAGATCGCGACTCCGACGGAAATAAATAAGTACTGTCGCAAAAAGTTGTTCCTGAACGGATATTCGCGTCTAATTCAGCTTGATCTTGCTCCACAATTCCGCCACCTAATTTCTTAGCAGGCACACTTGATATATCAAAACTTGGAATAGGTCCTTGATCATCGAGCCTCGGTGCAGCCATGCTGAAATACGTTGCATGTACTTCATGAAAATCGTTAACACCAAACCCATAATCGCTTTTTGCTGCCACAAATGACTGCGCATATTCTTCAAGCAAATATCCATCTAATGAAGAGTTCGAAGATCTGTTCGACGATAAATCACCCAACGTATTTTCTCGTAAGTGAATATTAGAATTTGCAACAAATGGAACGCGTGGGTTGAAATCATTTGAAAGTGAATATACTGTTATCGCAACCGCAGTTCCGCCTACTTCAAAAGTTCTGACTACGTATCTGTGTTTTTGTACATAAATGTTTTCAGTAACATTTTTTGACGAAATCGTATACTGAGGAGTTCCAAGCTGCGAACTAATAAAATCAGTCGACTGTCCAGCATGGATACCTTCGATTAATTTCTCATAGTAAGTTTCTGTTTTAAATGTCTTGCTATACGTATCTCTAAAGGAGCTAGTGCCGTTAGTAAAGCCCCACATGACTACAACGAAGCCGATTAAGACTGTAAGTGTTGTAATTGTTTTTGCACCAGATTTTGCTATTTTTGCTATTTTTGCGAAAGAACGTCGAAGTGCATCAACAAAGGTAATTAGTAAATGTTTTAGATTTGATATAAATCGGCTTGCTTTTTTGTTCTTTCGCTTGGGTTTCTTAACGGCCATCTACATTGTCTCCTTTGCTGAAATTGATATTGAGCGATTTGACCCTGGGGACAAATTGTGTCGTTTCACTATCAACCAAGCAACTCCAACTGCAGGGAGAGCTACTAGGTCAGTGGGGTCTGCCAACACTTCACGAGGCATCAACTTATCGATGCTGTGTCCCGTGCAGGCTTGCTTCATGGCAACAAGACTCCATTCTGCTGATCCAAGCACATAGCTATACGCGTCAGCGATTGGTTGGGAGCATTTCACTAGTAAATAACCCATAGCGACAATACAGAATACGATCACAACTTGTTCGTTATCTATTTGCCATCGGTTTTTGCGAAACGCTTTTCGACACGATTCTATAAGGACAATGACGAGCAAGGGAAAAAAGATCAATCCTGCAATGTCTGATAATTTTCCCGTGATCGAATTTCCATATCGATGCTTCAGTATATGATCATTCAGGATAAGAAGACCTAGCGAAAAGAGAGCAATCGGATTCACCAAGTAGTCACCTGGGAAACGATTACCCCCTTTCCGTATCAAATTGTTCTAGTTACTTGAGTTTGATTCGGGCAGAACCTGTATCTAGGAAGTCACACGCGAATCTGAGTTCAAAACCACCTGCATAATCAGAAGGTACTTGAAATACAATAATTCCTCTTTGTGCTCCGTCTGGATCTATATTGCTGCTCGGTGCTTCTGGCTTAACCCCTGAGAATATATCCTCTGAGTACGTGTGATTCGCGTCGTCTTGCAATTCGAAACAATCGACAATGATCTGTTCTTCATCCGAAAGGTTTTTGACTTCAGTATCGACTCCAACCCAACGGTTGCCATCATCCGGCTTACTAAACTCATCAGTTACAGGAACGGGGTCTTGTACCCCATAGACCTGAACGGTCCAATCACCGAGTTTGACTACATCGTTGATTGCAAATACTTCTTGCTTACTTGAAGTCTTTTTATCAGAATCAGAACTACCGACCTTTTCTGCCTTATTTTCTTCACCAGAAGCAACTACCGCTCCTAATGCAATCACGACAACAAGCATCACAAATACGAAACGTAACTTTTTCAAACTATCCCCCTGAGTCTGCATCAATGTGTGAACATCGACTGTGGTTGCTCATGTAACAAATATGGAACATTCGCAGGCTTTATGAGCGTATGCTCATGTACAAATCTTACCATAATTATCTAAGCTCATGCGAATCTGTGCACTTAGATGTGACATTACTTCTCAATGGATCTCGTTTAATAGACTGGTTCATATGGATGCAGAAACAAAGAATTACCGATATGTCATATATGCGCGCAAATCAACGGAAGAAGGCGATCGGCAGGTACAGTCCATTCCACGCGAGATCGCAGACTGTAAGGCACTTGCTGAGCGTCTGAACCTTACTGTTATTGGCGAACCTATTGAGGAATCTAAATCTGCGAAGAAGCCAAAGAATCGCCCTAAGTTCAGCCAGATAATGAGAGATATTGCTGCTGGGAAGATCGATGGAATTATTGCGTGGCATCCAGACCGGCTCTCTCGCAATATGGTTGAGGGCGGAAAGATTATCCATATGCTCGATACTGATGTTATTAAGGATTTGAAATTTCATTCTCATCAGTTTTCGAATGACGCTAATGGGAAGATGCTTCTAGGGATGTTATTTGTTTTCGCGAAACATTATTCGGATGATCTTTCTCACAAAGTGAAAAGCGGTAATAGACGCAATTTATCGATAGGTAAATCTGGAGGTACTCCTAAGTACGGCTATATACACCAATCGAATGGTACTTATTTGAGGGATGGTCAAAACTTTGACTTAATTCAGCAAGCGTGGCAAATGCGTAGTAATGGAAAATCATACGACGAAATATCGGGCTTTCTAAATGATAAAGG
>CALMUU010000071.1 GCA_937872965.1 uncultured Actinomycetes bacterium | reverse complement strand
GGTTGATTCAAACGAATCGACCCCGTCGAACCATAAAACTGAGCATCACCAAACGAAAAAATCCCACCATCAGAAGCTACCAACCAATAACCATTACCCGAAGCCGTCGAAGCCATTCCCACAATAGGTTGATTCAAACGAATCGACCCCGTCGAACCATAAAACTGCACACTGCCTACTGTAAATATTCCTCCGTCGCTCGCTACGCTCCAACCTCCTCGCTCATATGGATCTGACGCACCTCCAACAATGGGATAGTTCAAAGTTCTCGCACCGCGACTATACCCAGAGTGAGAACCGTAACCTGCAACTGCTCCATTACTTGCAAAAAGAGCGTACCCTCCCTGAGCATTGGAAGGTAAACCAATTATTGTATTCGATGCTTGTGCTGCCGAAACACCATCATCGTTAACCGCCCGTACGCTGAATCGAGCTGATGTATTTTTATACGTAGTAACTGTTGTTGATGTTGTGGGAGCATTGACACTCCGCACCAATGTGTTATTAATGTCGTAAACCTGATAGCTCGTTGCACCCGTTGAACTTGTCCACGATAGCGCTCCATACCCGGCTCGTGCCTGTAAAACAACAGAAGAAGGAGGATCAGGGAGGGAGACAGGGGTAGGAGAATTAGGATTCGACATCGTAATTGCGGTGAGGATGTGGGGTCGATGTCGCGTTATAGAATTGCGTGGATCGGTAATTGCTGCTCCACTTAGCTGGAGGCGTGCGAGTATATCGTCGGCATCTTCCGTAGGGTGTGCCTGTCGCACGAGCGCGATCGCTCCGGCGATCATTGGCGTTGCCATTGATGTTCCTGATTTGGATCCGAAACCGTCGACATTGCTATCTACATCCATTGTCGGAGGAACACTCGATCGTATCGACGAGCCTGTTCCCCACAAAGCAATCAACGAATTTGAATTGCTGTAGCTTGCAACAAAATCAGCTTTTGTTGTTGAGCCCACAGCAACTGCATCCGAAATACACGCCGGCCACGAAACTCTTGTCGAATTGCTGGCATTTCCTGATGCAACTGCTGTGAGAATTCCATCTGTACGTAATTGCGATATTGCACTAGCTATAGAAGGGCTCGTGGAGTCACAGGTTGTACTGTACAACCCTCCTCCTAAAGACATATTGATCGACGCTACGTCCGATTCATTCGCGAGCACATAATTCAATGCATTGAGAATGTCGCTGTCTCCGGTAAGCACGCATGGACTTGTTGTTCCTAAGTCCGCACATATCGAAACTGAACCGCCATCAACATAGGTAGTAAAAACTTGAATCGCAACAATGCTCGCTGTAGGTGCAATCCCTCCGACAGGACCATTAGTCACGCTTGTTCGTCCTGCGACAATACCGGCAACATGGGTACCGTGACCACACGTTGGTGAAGCCCCACACGGTGCCGCTGAACCAGTTCCAATTTGTGAATCTAAACCGTTAGGGCATGCCCCTGTTCCACCAATTCCATCGATTCCCTCGGCGTAACACACTTCTTCTGTTACTGCACCGGTCAGGAAGGGATGGTTTGATTGTACGCCCGTATCAATAATGACAACTTTTTGTCCTGTTCCGGTATATGGTGTCGAATTACTCCATGCGGCTGAAGCACCTAAAAGAGGAACAGCTTGTGTAAGTGCTGGACGAACAGAAATATTATTTTCATACGACATCAACTCTTGCGATGGTGTGTAATATCGCGAGAGGTGAACCGACATGACATTTGAATCAGCGCGGAGTGATTCCAGCTGATCCTTATCGACAGTTGTTGAGATTGCAGGAATGCGCGTGTATTTTCTTGTTTCACCATTTTCGAGGTCTGCGTCTCGAATGACTTCCCTTTGATCGCTCGATAGTTGTGAGCGCTCTACTGCTGAATCTAATTCAGAAATATCGTGACTGCCCAGAACAACGATGACTTTAGCTTCACCATCTTCCAAAAGAGCATCAGCTATCAATGGATCAACGATTACTTCTGTCGATTCTGCATAACTTACGGAGACGAGCGCAGGAAATGTATTGAAGCTGACTGTTGCTATTGCCAGCATACACAGCAGAAGAATCAGCTTGCTTTTAACATTCTTCACACTTATATATCGGCGAACCATGATCAAAGGTTAGGCGGATTTTTTGGCACCTTCAACAATGAGTTTCGGCGTACTGCGGTTTATAACGACTTGTTCGTCTACAACACACTTCTTTACATCATCACGCGAGGGAAGCTCGTACATAGTCTCTAAGAGCACTTCTTCCATAATGGCACGCAAACCTCGAGCACCCGTTTGGCGAGTAAGGGCCTCTTTGGCGATTGCTTGCAATGCATCGGTGGTGAATTCCAGTTCAACATCATCATATTGGAAAAACTTTTCGTATTGCTTAACAAGAGCATTTTTAGGTTCAGTAAGGATCGACATCAGCGCTTCTTCATCTAAGTGGTTGACGGCACTGACCACAGGAAGACGACCAATAAATTCAGGAATCAATCCATACTGCATAAGATCTTCCGGCAATATCTTGCTCATGATTTCAGCAATATTTTTCTCTTTGGATTTCTTGAGGTCAGCACCAAAGCCAACGCCATGTCCACCGAGACGTGTTTCGACGATTTTTTCAAGACCAGGAAATGCCCCTCCACAAATAAAGAGAATGTTTGCGGTATCGAGTTGCAAAAACTCTTGATGAGGATGCTTACGACCACCTTGAGGAGGTACCGATGCAACCGTACCTTCGAGAATTTTTAATAGCGCCTGCTGGACACCTTCGCCGGACACATCGCGAGTGATGGAAGGGTTTTCGGCTTTGCGTGCAATCTTGTCAATTTCATCGATGTAGATAATTCCCGTTTCTGCTTTTTTTACATCATAATCAGCAGCTTGAATAAGTTTAAGCAAAATATTTTCAACGTCTTCACCGACGTATCCCGCTTCAGTCAAAGCAGTAGCGTCTGCAATTGCGAAAGGAACGTTGAGCATACGCGCGAGCGTTTGTGCCAACAATGTCTTTCCACAACCTGTTGGGCCGAGAAGAAGGATATTGGATTTTTGAAGTTCAACTTCACTGTCACCATAGCCACCAAGACGAACACGTTTGTAGTGATTGTAGACAGCAACAGAGAGATTTTTCTTTGCTTGATTCTGGCCAATGATATAACCGTTGAGATAATCAAAAATTTCTACCGGCTTGGGAAGTTCTTCGAGAGAAACCTGAGAGGTCTCATTTGCACCATGCAATTCCTCTTCAATAATTTCGTTACACAGCTCGATACATTCATCGCAAATATAGACACCGGGGCCTGCAATGAGTTTTTTGACTTGCTTTTGACTTTTACCGCAAAAAGAGCACTTCAAAAGATCGCCGCTGTCACCAAATTTCGCCACGCTGTGTCTCTCTTTCGAATCCCACACCTACAGAGAGGTGCATGGAATACATGTCGGCAAGAACAATATTGATCCTTGAGCGTATCACGTTTTATCGTGACCTGTAAGGCCCTTTTTCTTTTCTGTGGTCACAAAAACGACAGAAAAGAAGGACACCTATATAGAATCACAGGGAGCGAAGGATGAGCGACCGCGAGTTGTGTCCGGATCTGCCGGCGCAACGACTAGAAAATCAGTTCGAGCTAGTAGAAGACAACGATGCTGCTGCAAGATCACGACTCGTGAGAACCGCGTCAATCATTCCGTATTCTTTCGCTTCTTCCGCGCTCATAATGTAGTCACGGTCTGTATCAAGGTGAATCTTCTCAACAGGCTGGCCTGTGCACTGAGCAAGGATTTCATCGAGAGCTCCACGCATACGCATGATTTCTTTTGCTTGAATTTCTATATCAATTGCTTGACCTTGTGCACCACCGAGAGGTTGGTGAATCAAGATACGCGCACTTGGAAGAGCGAAACGCTTGCCTTTTGCACCAGCAGCAAGAAGTACAGCTGCAGCAGAGGCACATTGACCAACGCAGATTGTCTGTATGTCACATTTGACGAACTGCATGGTGTCATACATTGCGAAAAGTCCGGTGATTTCTCCACCCGGTGAGTTGATGTACAAAGAAATATCTTTATCAGGGTCTTCGCTCTCGAGGTGAAGCAATTGTGCGATAACCATGTTTGCGACGCCATCATTGATGGGCGTGCCTAAATAGATGATGCGTTCTTGAAGAAGACGTGACCATACGTCCATTGAGACTTCTTGGCCGCGGTTGTTGCGGTATACAACAGATGGATTGGGGATGTAATACTCACTCACTTGAGTCTCCTTGTATTGCGATTCATTTATATAGTTTTGTCATTCTAGGTGTAAAGAACAACCCTAGTGATCATGGTCGTGATCGTGACCTTCGTGATCGTGACCGGCATGATCATCCTCGCCGACAGTAGCTCCCATGCTCGAAAGCATGTCTACCATTCCTGATAATTCATCGCCTCCGGGTCCATCCATCTGTAGCGATATTTCATTTCCTTGCGTGTCTCGACCCACTGCCGTTTCAGTGACCATTTTGACCGCTTTGTTGCGTGCGATATCGAAGCGTACTTGTTTCTCAACACCGGGACGCTTGAGCCTATTCCTGACCTTATTAATTTTCTCTTTTGACGATTCGGCGAATTTAGCTATTTCTGCTTCTAACTCTTCGTCGGTAGCTTCGATTTCCTCTGCAACCACAATGGCGCGTAATGCCAAATCAGACTTAATAGCGGACTCGGATTCTTTACGAATATTGTCATTGAATTCACTTCGCGCTTCTTCATCGAGAGATTCTAAGTACTCTTCTAATTGAGCTCGGTTAATTCCGCTTTGCTGAGCCATCGAATCAATACGCGCTTGAACTTCGCGTTCAATAAACGATTCAGGAACTTCGTCCGTTACCAAATCGGCAAGAGCATCCATGATCTTTTGACGTGCCTGCATTTGCGCTTGGAGAATTTGGAGATTTCCCATCCTCTTACGCACATCTTCTGCGTACGCTTCCCGGTTTTCAAACTCCGTATTTTCTTTAATCCATTCGTCAGTTGCTTCGGGTAGATCTTTGGTTTGAACTTTTTTTACAGACACTTTAAAAGAAACTTCTTCGCCGGCATTATCACCGAACTGTTCGGAGAGCTCATCAGTGAATTCGATTTCATCTCCTGCTTTTTTACCAACAAGCTGAGCATCAAGTTCAGCACCGATAATGCCCGAACCAACATTGTAAAGGTAATCGCTAGCAGTAAGACCAGGAACGTCTTCACCGTCAATCGAACCGGAAATATCAATCGTTGCATACGCGCCGTCTTCGATAGCTCCCTCAACATCAACGAGTTCTGCGTGACGGTCACGCAAAGTGTCGAGCTGTTTTTCAATTGCTGCATCGTCGATGGGTTCAACATCGACATCTACAATGAGCTTGTCGTAACCCGTTACCGTGACAGTAGGTCGTACAGCGACGGTGGCCTCAAAGACGACATCGCCCTCTTCTTCACCTGAGTTAATTTTGAGTTCAGGGTAATCAACGGGGTCAATATCGGAATCTGCAATCGCGTCGATATAGTACTGAGGAAGAGAGTCGTTCAACGCTTGTGCACGACCGGCTTCGTAGCCGATCTGCTTTTCAAGGATTTTGCGCGGGGCTTTACCGGGACGGAACCCGGGCAAGCGCACCTGGTGTGCCAAAGCCTTAAATGCCTTATCAATTGCAGTATCAAATTCCGCTTCGGCGATAGTAATAGTAAGACGGACATTGTTGTCCGCCAAGTGCTCAATCTCTGTATTCATAGGGGCTCTAGTCTATTGTGCGCTTGATCTCTACCCCCAGTCGGCGCTGTGAGGAGCGAGTAAGTAGATTGGCCCTTCGTGCCGATGTATCTATGCAATGATTCTTTCAACATTTTCGAGGGGGAAATATGGACGACGTGACACAAGAGACGGTCCAAGCAGAGGAATCAAAGAAGTCTTGGTGGACGGGACGTTCTCGGCAGGAAGTTATAACTTTCCTTCTTATACTCTGCTGTTGTGGTGCTGGGAGCATAACTCTTGGCGCTGCACTTTGGGGATCAACTTCTCCTCCCGCATCGCTCGTTATTTATGCTGTTCCTTACCAGGGCTTCTTCCTTCTCGTTGCATGCGCTTGCTTATACGCAAAAAATTCGGTTGTATCTCGAATCGCAAATGTACTTTTGCTTTTTCTTTCAATTCAGTTTGTCTTCGCCGCTTCTCATGGCGTCGCCAAGATCTGGCAAGAACTTAACTCTGGAGGAGTCGAGCCGATTAAGGAAAGTTACTCCATTTATAATGCGCCTTACAGAACAATTCCAGAATTTTCAAATTACGATGGAGCTACATATTTTTTCGTGATCGCACTGACGCTTTTATTTACCGTGATTACATTACTTACTTTCATGCGATTAAATATTTCTTCGAACAATTTCGGTTTTCGTCAGCAACTGACTTCAGGCCTTTTTGTGATAATTGCTGGCATCAACTATTTCTGGGGAACAGCTTCGATATATGCAGAGACTCCACCGGCGGTCGAACGTATCCATAAGAATCTCTATATTGTCGATATGCCCCTGGCAATTTCATTTTTACTCATTGCGTTTATGTTTGTTGCTCTTGCCTTCGCTGACAAAGTCGAGTTTTGGACAGTAACCGGTATCAGCTCTGTGATAATTGCATTTTCTTTTGCTCATGAGCTATTGGGAAGCGACCAAGACCTAGTAACTTACCGAGGTGCTACATGGAGCATGCTCGGTATCATGCTTGTCATTGTCGTAATCGCATCCGAAGAGATCAGTTTTCTCGCCCGAGGAAGATATACGATTGATTTTCCGAAACTCCTCAAGAAAATTCGTGACGAGTAAATCACGGGTTAGACTGACAAACATGGCCATCATGAGACGAAAAAATACCAAGGGGCATGTCCTTCACAACGAAGCGCACATGGTCGGGCGCAAGGGCGCTATCCGTGCGGGGGTACTAGGAGCCAACGATGGGGTTGTTTCTATTGGCGCGTTGGTCATGGGTATCGTCGCGGCAAATGTTGCCGTTCAAACAATATGGCTAACAGGTCTTAGCGCATTGGTCGCTGGGGCAGGCTCCATGGCCATTGGAGAATATGTCTCGGTTGCATCACAAAAAGATAGTGAGCTTGCAGACATCGCTCGCGAGAGTGCTGAATTAATAGAAGACCCCGAAGATGAATTGGCCGAGCTGGCCGGCATCTATCGCAACCGCGGACTGAGCGCAGACCTTGCAATGCAAGTAGCGAAAGAACTTACCGAACACGACCCACTCAAAGCACACTTGCGCGATGAACTTGGTATCACAGAACATGATCGCGCACGCCCAGCCCAGGCTGCGTACATTTCTTTCTTTGCATTTTGTGCGGGAGGCATCCTACCTTTTGCAATGAGCGTATTAGCGTCACATCTGTTAGCGAATTCGGTTATTGCTCGCCTGAGCGCCATAGGTGTTGTTTCGGTTATTTCTTTGATCTTGCTCGGAGCATTCGGCGCAAAGCTTGGCGGCGCACCTGTAAAGAAAGCACTCATTCGTGTTGTCGGCGGTGGGATTGCTGCGCTGGTAGTGACTTCACTTCTCGGAAGCGCATTCGCCTAAAAGATATATTTAGATTTCTTGACAACAACTTTCTTCAGGAATAATCCCCCAGCCAACAAAAGCACAGCGGCAAAAAGCATCACCTCTATATCAGTTCCCGTAAAAGGTAACTGCGATACGCTAAGGACTCGGATCACTTCATCATCACTCGGAAGAGACGACAAAACTGGCGTAGCCGTACTCAATACCCGAGCAATGTTCGTCAGGCCGGCACTTGTTGATGTTGTTTTAACGGTCACCGAAACTGTTGTCGTTTGGTTCACGCCAAGAGAGCTGATACTCCACGAGATAGTTCCGTTTGTTTTGACTCCCCCATCACTTGCCGAAACAAATTCTAAACCGGGAGGCAATTCATCGATAAGTACAACGTCATTAGCCGTTGCATTTCCCGTGTTCGTAACAGCAATATCGTAGGTGACGTTATCTCCGACTGTCACCGACGCAGAGCGTGCAGTTTTTGTCAAAGTAAAGTCGGCACCTTCGACTTCTACTGATACATCGTTAGATAATGCCGGCAGGCTAAGCCCGCCGATACGAATTGCAAAATCGTTAGAGTAGAGATCACCTGGAATATTTCCATTCGTATTAATGACGACATTAGCTTCAAAAGTTTCTCCCAAAGCAAAGGTTCCACTGCGCACAAGTCGAAATGCCGTCGCATCTGCAACTGTGTTTGGACAACCTGCAGTTCCCAATGCAGGGGCCGCGCTCACATCTGTTGCTTCACACCACAGCGTTGATCCGCCGGGAATATCATTTGAGGAGTCATCGCCGTCGACAACAATGGTCGAAGGCTCAGCAATTGTATAATAAATATTTTCCCCGCCCGCAGGTGTCACACTCTCCAGGGACGTCGTCCCGTTAAACGCCGATGGCGCGGTACGGCCATCGCCCACGTAAGGAAGAATGTCAATCACATCAACGCTTCCCAGATCACTTGTACCCGTATTTTCATAATTGAGACTAAACAACAAATCCCCATTGACAGGAATGAGTGGATCTGAAGTTGACTTTAATGTGTTGACTTGTGAAAACGTTCCCGACGATTGGACGTTGACGCTAATCGTTTCGGAATCAAGGGCAACAAGTCCTCCACCATCGTCGTAGGCTCCACGAATCGTTGCGGTATTAAGAAAACTTTCGAATGGGTTAAAACCGGGCAGAACTCTGACTTCATAAGTAATAGTCTCGGTCGTTCCGTTCGCGACTTGTCCAAAATCCCAGGAGGCGTTTGCGTCACCGTCTGCTCCACCGGATGTCGGTGCAATATTCGATACTCCCGTAAACTCCAGACCAGGAGGCAAGCTGTCGTCGATCACAACATTTTCGGTAACACCAGGAATTTGACCAATTACATATCCTTGTACTTCATACTCGACAATATCACCGATTTTGAGATTTCTATTTGCTCCAACTACTTTCTTGTCAATTTGAAGAGTGGGGCCACCGATTGTGAGACAGTCGTTCTTTAAAACGTCAGGAGGATTGGCCGGTAGCGTACAAAAGTCTGCAATGGAATAAGGAGTTCCTAAATTAATATCCCACGTATCACCTGGATCAAACGCTGTATCTGCAGCCCAGGTAAGACCTGTGATTGTATGAAAAATTTTGGTTCCCACTGGGTTAGCAAGCGCTTTCATGCCAAGACCGAATGTTACGGCTTCACCCGAGACAAAATTGCGCAGCATAATAACGCGCACTTGGGTTACATCTTCAAGGTTGGAAGGTGGAGTTGAGGACCAGGTGTATGTATCTGAGCAGTCATCGTCATTATTATGCGTGTCTGTGGAGTACTCTACGAGATAATCGCTGGACGAGATAGACCCTGGCGCCAGTTGGGCCCCTGAAACAAATTCATGAAGAAAAATAGAATTTGCAAGAACGATCTCCCCATTATTTGATTGATATGACACCGGTGGTACCTCACCCGTAATAAACGAGTTTGCACTTCCAACCGCGTTCGCATCAATGACTTTGGTATCTGCTTGAGGCGCAATTGATTGGCCCGGTGAAAATTGGATACAAGCCCCCTGACGAAAAGGCGGAGTACTTTCATCAGTTGACCCTATACCAAAAGATATCTGGAACTGCTGGCCTGGAACAACTGTGCCATCACCTGAATGTGATATCTGAGTTTGCGTAGGTACGTATGGTTTATGCCCGGGAAGCGTAGGAATTAGGAAGCCGAGGTTCAACGCATGGAATACACCAAATCCCCCATCAGCGATAAGATCAACAGGAGTGCCAAAGTATGAGGTAGATAATGAGTCACTACCCATCCTGTAGATAAAATTTGTTTGATTGATGTCATCGCTCGTGGATTCTCCCACATTGGGAGACCCAGAGATTCCGTTGGGGTCATTAATCCACGAAACTTCCATGCTGGGCAGCACACCCACACCCGGAAACCCACTAATGGCAATTAAATCTGTATCGGAAACAAAGACAGGCACCACACCAGCGATCATAACTTTACGTGGTGCAAACTGATTAAAGGGCGAACCGCCGTAACGAGGAAACGTTGTTGGTGATAGATCAGCATCTTCCACATGAACATCAAGCGAATCTAATCCGGAATTGTACGTGCAAGTCCATTTTCCCGAGTCAACTGTCGAATTATTTACATCCGCCAAAGAGTTCACCCCGATTTTTCCATAAGGAACTTCGGTGTTAGCTTTATCGTTAGGACCACAACGTTGCGTGGAGGCCCATTCATTTGGGAACACCCATGAATCGTCAACGACCTCATGTGAGCCAGGTAAGTTCGATAGATCAATGCGAAAATCAAGGGGTTCAGAAGGATTAAGTGGCTCTGCGCCCTTGCCGTTTCCGCCGATGTCAACAGTTACGGGGAAAAAAAAGATTTTTCCTAAATCGAGAGTACCGGGATTTACGTAATTTCCAATTTGCGTCACATCAGGAAAATCGAAGTTCAAATTCACGTTCGGTGCAGCTGAGGCGATCAAAGTTATGGTGTTCGAAGTCGCCAAAGGAGCTTCCTCTGAAGAGACTGTCGCAACGACGTCATGTGTTGAAGCATTGAGGACCGTTCCCATTGCCAGAGTCAAAGGAAAGGACCCCGTTTGACCACCGGGCTGATTTCCCAAGAGACACGTAAGTTTAGAGGGTGTAAACGTAGAACCATTGCGACATGCTGCAGGTATTGCATCAACAGTGAGGCCCGCCTCAGGCGTCACAGTAAGAACCATATTTGTGACTGCGATATCGCCCGTTGCCCAGTCAACTGTTATTACAGATGAATCTTGAGTCTTTACAATTCCGTTATTTGCATTGGCGTCGAGACCTGCCCCACCGGGTTGATCAGGGTCTGGAGCACCGACATCGAACGAAGGGGTACCATCAGAAAAAATCGCCAAGCTCACTCGCACATCGGGAATAGTATCGGCATGGGCTGGAAGTATAGAAATACCACCAATAAATAACGTTAAGGAAAGCAACGCCAGGATTATTCTTTTCATAGTCTTCAAACTTTTCTGTGGACTCTAATTATTGAAGAGACATTCGCATACAACAACCTACTGATGCCATAGTTATAGTCGCCATCTAGGACAAAGTTCTTGAATTTAATAGTACATTTTCGACAATGGCAAAATAGTAGACCAATAAGTGCTATGGCCATGCATATAACCCAATTTTGCCCATTTACAGACGTACTTTTGTGAGCACATATATTCAAAAAAACGAGATTTTCGGTCGTGTGCAAAACTATTCGTTCTGATCAGCAACTATGCGTCGGTTAAACTCTTCGCCTTACGGGATGTAGCGCAGCTTGGTTAGCGCGCCTGCTTTGGGAGCAGGAGGTCCAGGGTTCGAATCCCTGCATCCCGACCATGCCATTGATAGAAACGGCTTCCTTTACGCTTTCTGTCGATACCTACGGCGCCGCAGATTCCGATCGTCTTGCGCTTGTGATTCCCGGTTGGCTCGATTCAAAAAAATTTCCTCACATGATCGCCCATTCGCAATTCATGGCCGACCATGATTTTCATGCCGTATCGTTTGACCCTCCGGGCACATGGGATTCTCCTGGTGATATTGAACTTTATAGTGTGACGAATTACCTTAAGGCCATTACTGAAGTCATTGAATTTTATGGCAACCTTCACACTGTTATTGTTGGGCAAAGTATGGGTGGACGGATGGCGCTGCTCGCTGCTGCAGAAAAGAAAAACGTCATTGCAACTGCGTCACTGATGTCTACAGCAAGGATGAATGTGAGTGATCTCGAAAAACGACTATGGAAAGAAGACGGGCACATTACCCTCACACGAGATAATCCACTACTTCTCTCCACCAGAGATTTCACACTTGACTATTCGTACTTCGAAGATGCGTCAACGTACAGCGTCTACGACGTAACTGAAGCTCTGACTATTCCGAAGTTAATGATCGCAGGGATGCGTGATGAACTTGCTTCAGTTCATTCAGTCAAAAATCTTTATGGTCATTGTCCTGATCCAAAGGAATATATTGAAGTCGACTGTATTCATGATTACTGGCGCACACCCGGAGACATCGAGCTTGTCAACAACCACCTCGATGCTTTCTTTTCGCACTATATCAATGGCTGGTTGTAGCTCACAGGAATCCCGGGCCCACTATGTCATCCTGAGGCTTCGCCGAAGGATCTCATGTTCGAAGTACATTTGGCAGAGATTCTTCGTTTCACTCAGAATGACAACAGCCAAATTCACTGTGATAACATCGTTTTCCCTTCGCGGGTGTAGCTCACAGGAATCCCGGGCTCACACAACACGCGACTAATCTTTAAATCTCTACACCACGCGGGTGTAGCTCAATGGCTAGAGCACCAGCCTTCCAAGCTGGTGATGCGGGTTCGATTCCCGTCACCCGCTCCCATCATGCGTATCATCTACATATGGCGCGTGACGAAAACCTCTCTGACGAAATCGAAGACATCATTGATGAACTCCCTTCCCATCACAAGTTTGATCCACTCGTAGGTCACCCGCAGCGCAATGGAATCCTGGCCGTCATGTGCCTCTCTCTTGTTGTCATCGTTTTAGATAACTCGATCCTCAACGTTGCCATTCCTACAATTAGCCAAACTCTCAAAGCCAGCGATCAGCAACTCCTTTGGATCATTGACGCCTATACATTGGTATTTGCTGGTTTACTTCTTACCGCAGGCACTTTGGGCGACCGCTTTGGGCGACGACTTTTACTCCAAGTAGGTCTAGGAATTTTTGGACTCGCATCGCTTATTGCTGCATTTGCTGACACTCCTTTACAACTCATTATCGGCCGTGGACTAATGGGAATTGGTGGTGCAGCAATCATGCCCTCCACTCTTTCAATTATTACTAACGTTTTTCCACCCAAAGAGCGCACCCGGGCCATCGGCATCTGGGCAGCTTTTGCGGGAATTGGTGTTGCCATTGGGCCACTCACAGGAGGCTTTCTTATTGAACACTTTTGGTGGGGTTCTGTATTCCTCGTGAATATTCCTGTTGTAATTTTCGGCATTGGCATTAACGCAATCATGGTTCCCGAAAGCAAAGCCGAGAAGGCTGAGAAAATTGACTTCGTCGGGGCAGGGTTGTCGATCGTTGGTCTTTCCTCTCTGTTATACGGAATTATTATCGGATCCGTCAAGAACTTTACGGACTCCGATGTTTTAGGTGCCTTCACTCTCGCCGCAATAACTCTTGTTGTGTTCTTTATATGGGAGTCAAAGAGCGATCATCCCATGCTTCAGATTCGATTTTTTAAAGATAAACGATTTTCAGCTGGAGCACTATCTATCACGCTGGTTTTCTTCGCGATGTTTGGCATGAGTTTTCTTCTCACGCAATATCTTCAAAGCGTTTTGGGTTTCACGCCTTTACAAAGCGGCGTTCGTTTCATCCCATTTGCAGCATCAATGATCGTGGCTGCTCCCCTCTCCGCAAAACTTTCGGTCAAAATTGGCACTAAATTTACTGTCGTTGCCGGATTAACACTTGTACTCATTGCATTGCTCTCTATGACAACACTCCAAGTTGACGATACTTACTCACATGTGGTTTGGATGATGATACTTATGGCCGGCGGAATGGGTTTGACCATGGCACCTGCAACGTCATCCGTCATGAATTCCGTACCTCGCGAAAAAGCTGGTGTGGGTTCTGCAATGAACGACACAACACGTATGGTGGGTGGTGCGCTCGGTCTCGCCATTAGTGGGTCTGTCTTTTCAACTGTATACCGAAACAAGCTAAAAGATTTTCCCGAAATTAAAGAACTGTTTTCGAATATGAAGGCATCGGGCGTTTCAAGCGCCGAACGACAAGAACTCTTAGCAGGTATTTCAGATTCATTGGGTAAGGCTTTGGGTATCGCCCAAACTTCACCAGATCAGACAACACAAAATTCAATCATCCATGGTGCGCAGTCGTCATTTGTTCATGGCATGCATGCAGGTCTCTACATGAGCGCAGCGGCTACTGTCATTGCGATCATCGTCGCGATCTTGTGGCTACCCACACACTCCATGTCAGAGGATCAAGCTGCAGGAATCGCGCACTGATTTTAGGGATACTATCCTTGGCTTATCAGTGAAGGATGGTGTTCCATGAAAAATCGTTTTCATTCACACAGCAGAGTTTTTATCTATATAACAGTCACTGCATTATGCATGTTGATGCTCGCAAGCTGTTCAGACGACAAGAAATCGACAAGCACAACCTCGACTACTCAAAAACCGAGCGCCATAACTACCGCAGCTGGACACGAACCTACTTTATCTAGTGAAAGTGTGCTTGATGGATTGACCAATCCTTGGGATATTGGATTCCTTCCCGACAAAACGATGATATATACAGAACGTTCCGGAGATCTCAATGCATTAAAAGATGGGAAAGTGACGCGTCTTGCCCGCATGCCTAATGTCTATGTTCAAGGTGAAGGCGGGCTTCTGGGTCTGGCTGTTGACACGGACTTTGAAAATAATCATTACCTTTATACCTGTTTCAATTCACGCGTTGGCGGAAAGCGCGACATTCGAGTCGTTCGCTTTACAGTGGACGAAAAGGTAACAACAGCAAGCGACCCTCTCCCCATCATTACCGGCATTGAAGCCAAAGACAGCGGTCGGCATAGTGGATGCCGCGTGAAGTCTGCTGCTGATGGGACTCTTTTCGTAGGGACAGGTGATGCTGCGCGTGCGAGCAATCCTCAAAGTCCTACAAGCCTAAATGGCAAGATCCTGCATGTCGATCGGGAAGGCAAAGGTGTTGAAGGGAATTTACCGGCTCCCTTTGATTCACGAATATTTAATTTCGGTCATCGCAACGTTCAAGGATTGGTGTTGTTCGACAAACCAATTAAAGGTGCACACGGCTTCAGCATGGAGCACGGATCCGATCGTGACGATGAAATTAATCTCATCCAATCCGGTAACTTTGGATGGTCCCCTACGGGTAATTACGACGAGAGCGTATCGATGACAGATACCAAGCGATTTCCCGATGCAATAGGTGCAATATGGTCTTCCGGTTTTCCCACACTCGCGATATCGGGTGGAGATTTATTGGAAGGCACACAATGGGGAACGTATAACGGGGCACTCGCAGTCGCTGTGCTCAAAGATGAACAGGTCAAAATCATTTTGTTCGATGAAAACTTTGCAATCGTGTTTGAAAAGACGGTTCTTAATACCTTCGGTCGTGTGCGTACGGCCGTTCAAGGACCAGACGGAAATCTCTATATTGCAACCGACGATTCATCGAATGGGAAAATCATTAAGGTCACACCGCAATAGGGATCCGCACTTAGATCCCCATGTCATCCTGAGCTTGTCGAAGGATCTCCATTCGTCCAAGGAGGGCGGATTTACGCTTGCTAGTTGGTTGGTTTAATAGTCGTCGTAGTGGTCGTAGACGTTGTCGATGGCGCGGTATTAACTCCTGGAAGAGTTGTCACTGCCTCGGGTAACACAACCGTTGTTTGTGTTGTTGTGGTTGTGCTTGCATCGACGGCAACAAAAAGATCCGTAATTGCTTTCGCCATTGCAGTAAGAGTAGTTTTCGTCACAAGCGTTTTTGCTCCTTGCACAAAGAAACATCGAGTGCCTTGCGTCACGATAATTGTTGGATCGGTTTCATCGGAATACACTGCTTGAGCGGAAACTTCGGGCAACGCAGACTTCTTCTTTGTTGATGACAGCAAAATTTCACACTGTTCAGCAGCATCAACATAAAGCGTTACATAGTTCACTTCCCCGCCAATGTCTTCATATGTGCATCGCTTTTTATCGTCGGATGTTTTTGCATCGACATCAGGAATAATGCCACCCGCCAACAAAGCAGCAGGGGTCAAAAATTCGCAGGCTTGTGCATTTTTTTCGGGAAGAGTTGTGGTTGTGGTGGTTGTTCGTGAGGGATTGTCCGGCTTATCGTCTCCGCCAGAAGAGAAAAATCCCACGAGCCCGACAACAGTAATGAGTGTAAGGACAATGAAAACGACAATTCTGCGTTGCTTAACTCGGAGAGATACCACGCCGATAGCCTAGATGACGTAACGATTTGCTTCGAACCAAAAGAACAGCACTAAGTACTCAACCCACGAGGTTCGCTATTGGGTCCCGTGAAGTCTGTTGCCGTATAATTTCTCCTGTGACCAAAAGGATACGGATTGACTGGGTCTAATGGATCGGGTTTTGAGAAGGGAGATCTCGATCTTGTTCTAATCGGCACTTCTATAATATCTGTAGCAGTCGCAATGAGGGCAGTCTGGTTACCCCCAGTATTGAGTTCATCCCCAGTATCGAGTTCACTGAATATAACATCAGGGTCAGTAATAACATCAAGAATCATTCGGGGAATAAGCGTATGTGCCACAGGAAAGTTGGGCCCCTGAGGTGATCCCGTATTACGGAAGAGAGTCCAGATAGGGCTTCGCTGATCGACCGCCACTGATGGAACAAAAGTCTCATAAGATAGCGCGAGGGTACCTCTCTCATATTGCTCTCGGTCAACACGAGCATATTCCTCTTGGGCAACACGACCAAGTACAAAATAAGGATCAAAATCGGAAAAGTTATATCCAGAAGGTATATTGCCTTTTCGTACTACTGACCCTTTAGTGAAATGAAATCGAAATCCCGATTCAGTTATGTTCTCCTGATTTCTAGCAAAGCGTTTCCTAAGACCGTCAAAATGTAAATCAGTATAAATTCGACCCTTATCGTCATAGGCTGCATACGGATCGTTATAGGTTACACGCGGATCACCATAAACTCCAAGGTCAATACCTTCGCCTGATCGAGGTTGATACTGCGCAGACGCGAGAGCGACAGAGACTTGTTCATTAACACTATCGATGAAAGCTGCATCGACTTGTGCACCGCGAGCGGGAACCAAATTGACAGTATCAACATCGCCTCTCAACATCGGAAGAACAAGACCTGTAACAGCTTCGAGATCTTCATCACTTAGACCTTGAGGACCCACAACAAACATTCGCGAGAGCTGCTCGTCCAAGATGGTGACTTGTTGCCATTCACGGGGCGCCATCTCCCTATTATCGATAAAGAAAACCGTAATCACAAGAAAAGATTGAGAGAAAAAACCTTGCATTCATCCAATAATTTATATAGGACGAACGAATGCGTGGAGCGGGATCGAACCCCCGGGTTCGACATACACCCGTCACAAAGCAAACGACCGCC
>CALMUU010000070.1 GCA_937872965.1 uncultured Actinomycetes bacterium | reverse complement strand
GCGAGGAATCTCCGCGCAGCGGAAAAGCACATACACCCGCTTCGCGGAGATCCTTCGTTTCACTCAGGATGACAGGCGTTTTACACGGATGATGAGGAACGGCCCTCCCCTTAAGTGACGAATCAGCAGCAGTTCGTTCAGTTGTATCGAGTCTGCGATTTACTGTGCGATGTCGACAATCTCCATTGATTCTTCATCGTACCCAAGTTCCTCTTTGGTGGGCAGCGCTGCGAGGCCGTGAGTCTTTTGCCATTTCTTGTGGCGACGTTTTTTGACAACATGCTCAGCCTGAGCAATACGTTTTTCGTCGGATGAACGTGAACCTGGACGACGAGACGAGCGCTTCATGGGTCGATCACTCTCTTGAGGTTCCTCGCTGACAACGGCCGTCTCTGCATCTTCGGTACTCTCTGGAACTGATTCGGCTTCGAGCACGATTTCATTTTCGACTTCTTCTCCTTTTTCGAGAGAGATCTCGTCGTTTCTCAAATCGATGTAACCGAAGGGATTATCGTCAACCGGGTCGAGCATAACAATCCCTTCAACAATTTCTGGCTCAAAGTCGGTGTTGATCAAAACCGCTTCGTCAACCTCCACCGGCTCTGCAACTTTTTTCGGTTTTCGTGAAGCCGCAATGCAGACGACAATCAGACCTAGACCAAAAATAATGTCTCCGGGCGAAATAGCGATAGAAAGCTGATTGATAGGAATGATGTCACTCAGCCAGGGCAGAAGATCTTTCGAAGTGGCACTCTGATGTTTAATGGATTCACGTACGCCATATCCACCTGATGTTGTTACGGGCATCCCTCTATTGAGTCCGATGACGAGAGCATTGCTGGCAAGTCCGACAAGCACTATCCACATTCCGCGCAGATTGATGTTTGCGGCACAAAATCCAAACAACATGGCGTAGGTTCCCATAAGTATCGCTAAACCGATGGAGTCGTAACGCGAAGCAGGAATAGGTGCGAAGGTGATTGCAAGATTGCCGATCAGCACAAGTGCAAGTGTCCACCAATGAACAAAACGAGTTTTAAAAAGTTGTTTGTAACTTCCGAAAGTAATAGGAACCACGACAAGAGCGGCTACAAGAAACAACGATTCGACAGCCATGTCCAAAGGATACGCGTTTTGGGCCTAAAAAGGGGGGACTATCGAGCAAAAATGCCCCGAATTGGGTTAAAGGCTGCTTGGCAGAGCGTGTTCTAGGCGAATGAAATATAACAAGAGGACAAACGCAAAGGGCAGTATTCCTGCAGCCCAGATTTTCCAGTTGTGGAACCGATTGAATAAATACCACCAGAGTGAACCCACTGCGAGGAGTAAGAGTAGCCATTTCAACAACGGCATGTTGAGTGAGGCCAGCAGCATCACAAGCAAAATATTTGACTGACCATAGTCAGACGCGTTTTGCGTGTCACTGTCTTCGCCGATATCAATTTTGGTTGGAGCCTTGCCCGTTTTAGGATCGATAAGTTGTGTTGGTTCTGTAGCACGGTCGACATCGGCTGGTACTAACTTTGCATGAACGATCAAACGTTGTGCTGCTGAATATTTCGGGTGACACGTTGTGAGCGTTAGCGTGGGCAGATATGTAGCGCCGGTCGGATCTGCAGGATCGACTACTGGATTAATGACGCCGACATCTTTAGGGCTCACTATTTTGTTGCCTTGGGTAACTTCGTATGTAAATTTTCCTCGCAGTGTAACGAGAATAATTTTGTCACCCACCGTTAGCTCATGAAGCTGCCCGAAGGCAGCGCCGTATGTTGTGCGGTGTCCCGCAATGGCAGCATTCCCGAGTTGCCCAGGCAGGGGAGTCGTTGGATAGTGCCCCGGGCCTTTTTGTAAACTTCCTTTATCTGTCCCGGATACAACAATATGGTTTAATCCGATTTTAGGAATTTCGATAACAGCGATGGGTTGACCTTTTGTGGTTTCCTGGTTGAGCTGAGCAAGCTGCTCGGCTGTCGCAACAGTGGGATCCTCGGCAGGCTCTGCATCTTTAACCCCAGCATTTTTAAGTTTCTCGGTGAAATCGCCTCTCAGGGTTTTTTGACTCCGCGCCTCGAAAAAGTTTGTACCCCACAGTTGATAGGCAACGAAGAGCAACAAAACCAAACCAAGAGTAATCATGGCACGACCAATGAGCGAGACGATCTCTCGAAGATCGGGTCTGCGTATTGTGTGCGAATTCACGTAGTCTGCCATTACTGCCTTATGTCGGTGTCCGCGCTGTTAACGCTAGATGTAGGACGTATCGATCCTAGTCTCAGCACCCGGCTTTGCCGGTGCTTCGATTATGTGTCACAGGGAGCGATCGGAGGAGCGACTGCGAGAAGTACCCGGCTTTGCCGGTGCTTCGATTATGTGTCACAGGGAGCGATCGGAGGAGCGACTGCGAGAAGTACCCGGCTTTGCCGGTGCTTCGATTATGTGTGAGTCTGCCAGGTCGAGAACTGGGAAAACCCGGCTTTAGACTTGGGCCCTTATGACTAGTGTCAGCGTGAAAAACCTCGTCGTGACACGTTCGAGCTATCCAGCCATTGCACAATCTTCATTTGAATTGCCCCAGCATCATTGCGCAATAGTTACCGGACCAAACGGATCGGGCAAAACCACATTGTTGAAATCTATTGCAGGTTCTGTGTACGTCGAACGAGGAGAGATTGCCCTTTCACGTGAGGATCAAAGTGCGACATCTCACAATGCTCGTGAACTGAGACGCATGGCAGCATACGTGGGACATACACCTCTCTATATGCGTCACATCAATGTCGAGGAACACCTTTCGCTCTGTGCTGCTCTCGATGTTCAGCATTCGCGCAGCGCTGATTATGTTCTCTCACCGCACGATGCACTCGATATTTTTCACCTCGCCTCTCGTGCCAAGGTGAGGGTAGAAGATCTGAGTGCAGGACAACAGCGCAGACTTCACCTTGCGAGTTCGTTTGTACGCTCGACCCCTTTACTCTGTGTAGACGAACCCCATGCTTCTCTCGATGATGCGTCGAAAGAATCTCTTGATGTTGCTGTTAAGCATCAATACAAAGCTGGCCGTTCTTTCATTATTGCCACACATGACCCTTCCCGCTTTCAAGAAATAGCCACACATCACATTCGAATCGAAAACGGTTGCACCAGTATGGAGGAAAACGCACTCCGTCATTCTGAGCGGAGCGAAGAATCTCGTCGAACACACTATGAGATTCTTCGCTCCGCTCTGAATGACAATGATGCTCAGGATGACAACGATGTTCTGAATGACAACGGTGACACGGCAGGTGAGTCGCAATGACAATGAGAACCCTCGTGCGTGCTCAGCTCCGCTCAGAAATTCGAGACAAAACAATCCTTGCTCGTTCTTTACCATTTGTTGGCGTCGTACTTTTACTCTTTGCGTTTGCCTTTGACCCCGACAGAGGTGTGTTGTCGCGAATCGCACCAGGGCTATGGTGGGTAACCACAACATTTGCTGCCATGTTTATTTATGTGCGTGATGCACACAACAAACGTGAATCTGGTTTTATTGCCCAATTTGGAATCGACGGCTCCACACTGTTTGTTGCGCGCATAATAGTTAATTCACTGTTAACAGGAGTGGTTACCGTAACCAGCGGTCTCCTTGTCGTGTTTCTCTTTTCCCCCGATATAGAAAACATTTTTGCGTTGATTGTTATTGCAGTTCTCACGACTGTATCTCTCTCAACGATTGGTGCGATTTACTCTCCCCTTATTGCACGGCTCCATGATTCAGGACAGCTACTGAGTTTGGTGGTAATACCCATTCTATTGCCATGTTTATTGGCAGCTATTCGTGCAACCGAGGCCGCCATGAGCGGCGCGACGGGTGAATGTTGGCAGTGGATATCTCTCATAGCAATCTTTGTGATCCTCTTTGGTGCCGCGGGTGCATTGGCAGCGGATTCTCTCGAGGACTGAGCGCTCATTTAGGATAGAGACGCAATGAAATCACGACTTTTACCATCTCGTTTAGTGATGCCCCTTTCTCTTATTTCCCTGGCAGCATTGCTGATCCATGCCCTCTATGCACTGGTCATTTCTCCCGATGACGCAAATCAAGGCGATGCAGTTCGACTTCTCTATGTACACGTTCCCGCGGCATGGCTTGCATACGTATCTTTTGGCGTGACAACTCTCTGCTCGATCCTTTATCTCATCCCTCGAACACGCAACAACGTCTACGACATTCTCGCGGGTGCAAGTGCACGAGCAGGTGTGATTTTCTGCGGATTGACACTGTTGCTGGGAGCATTGTGGGGCAAGCCTATTTGGGGTGTCTTTTGGGCGTGGGATGCACGTGTAACCTCAACCGCAGTTTTATTCTTTCTCTATATTGGATATCTCGCCATTCGCTCATTATCCAATAGTGTTCAATCTGCAAAACGAAATGCATGGTTTGCGTTGTTTGCTTTTATCGATGTTCCCATCGTGCATTTTTCTGTGAATTGGTGGCGCACACTTCATCAAGAAGCAACGGTGTTTAACCCGGAATTGAAAGCTGAAATCAGTGGAACAATGGCTGCAAGTTTATGGCTTGGTGTACTTGCCTTCACTCTGCTTTATATCGTGATGCTCGATCGTCAATATCGTCGTGATGCCTACTTCGCAGGCAACACTGCATCCTCACTTGACACTGCGATTACTGAACGCATAAATGAACCTACCGTGAAAGAGTCGCTATGAGTCATTGGGGATATGTTGTTCTTGGTTGGGTTGCAACCTATGGCGTGATTGCGGCATGGTATTACACATCACGCACACCTGCGAGCAATGACAGCAATAATCGCAACGATCACGATCTCTAGAGGAAGACGACATGAGTAAGCGCACACGAACGCTCGGATTGCTCGGCATTATTACGCTCTGCATTGTTGCTTTGGTGTATGTCGGTCTAAAAGGAAACGTCATTTATTATTACGATGTTTCTGAAGCTGTTCAGAAAGCAGAGTCGCAAGGCACCGATCGTTTCCGAATTGCGGGCGCTGTTGTCAATGAAAGTGTTGTCACTTCAGGCGAAGTTACAAAATTCAAAGTAACCGACGGTGATTCCACAGTTGCTGTTACCCATAGAGGTGATCCACCTCAACTATTTAAAGATGGAGCACCCGTCGTGGCTGAAGGTCATTGGGTCAAAGGTAACCTAGGGAAAACTTTTGATTCGGATCGCATCATGATCAAACATGGCAATGAATATACTCCTCCTGCGGTGGAACAAGATAAAAAATCATGATTTCGGTTCTCGGAACTTTCTTTCTTGTTGCTGCATGCGTATGCACAGTTTTTGCTTTTCTGAGTTATGCCTTTTCTTTGCGATTAAAGTCGCACTTGTTGGTTCGCAATGCACGACGCTTAACAATGGCTGCGATCGCATTTATTGTGGCTTCCTTTGTGGCGCTCGAGGTGGGATTATTTCAACGCGACTACTCGCTTAGTTATGTCTACGAACATACAGCAAATACAACAGGAAAACTTTTCACTTTTACTTCCATCTGGGCAGGCCTCGAAGGGTCATTGTTATTGTGGACAGTCGTTCTTTGTGGGTACACCTCCTACGTATTGATTTCGTCGCGCAAATATCGAAGTAAAGACTTTGATGCCACTACGGTCATCGCTCACATGGCGATGGTTTTTTTCATCATCTTCTTTTTAGCAATGATTCTTTTCGCTGCATCACCATTTGAAGAGGCAGCCAAAATAGCAACGAATGGGCTTGGTGCTAATCCTCTGTTGCAAGAGCATTTCGCAATGGCAATACATCCACCGATGCTCTATATCGGATACGTGGGCTTTACTGTTCCCTTTGCCTATGTGATCGCATCATTGATTCGAAAGGACTTTTCATCACTTTCGACAACGCGAGTGCGTCGCAGTTCCATGGTGGCGTGGACTTTTCTCACAGCTGGAATTATTCTCGGCGCATGGTGGAGCTATGAAGTTTTAGGGTGGGGCGGATACTGGGCATGGGATCCTGTAGAAAATGCTTCTTTCCTGCCGTGGTTAACAGCGACTGCATTTATTCATTCAACCATCATGCAATCAAAACGCAATATGTTGCGAGGATGGAATTCGACTGTGGTCATTGCGACGTGCGCGCTGACGATTCTGGGTACATTTCTTACCCGTTCGGGAGTAGTTAACTCTGTTCACTCCTTCACGCAAAGTCATGTGGGCCCGTGGCTGTTAACTCTCTTTGCTTTGGTTGTTCTTTCCGGCGCAGGATTGCTTGTGTGGCGCTACGACGATGTACGTAGTGAAACAAGCGTGAAAGGTGCGAGTAAAAAAGAAACGATGTTCCTTCTCAACAATATCGTTTTTTGCGTTTTTGCTCTGGTTGTTTTGTTAGGAACGACATACCCTTTGATTGCGGATGCGATCCGTGGAGAACAGGTCAGTGTAGGAACGCCTTACTATGAAAGGTTCGCAATTCCGCTCGGGCTGTCATTGCTTCTTCTCATGGGGATTGCTCCTATGGTTGCCTTTGCCGAAACCAAAGTGGCCATTAACGAACGGCTACGAATTCCAGCGATTGCAGGCGTGCTGATGGTTGGGTTCAGTATTCTTGTCAACCAAAAATTCATGACGTCAATTGCGATTGGTGCATGTACATTTGTTGTTGTCGGTACCATCTTGATTTTGGCAAAAACAATTAAACAATCAGGAGCTAAGCGCGTCATTATTGAGCGACCGCGCAAAGTTGGTGCAATGATCGTGCACATGGGCATTGCGTTTATAGGACTGTCGATCGTGTTGAGTTCACACACGTGGTATCGCGAAGCGACTCTTGTACAAGGGCAAGCCAAAACAGTTGGACCGTATTCTTTAACGTACGTTTCCAATACTGTTAGCTCGAGTGAAGATATAGTGACGAGTTCCGTGAAAATTAAAATTGTTCGCGACGGCAAACTACTGGGAACATACTCCCCCAAAGTAAGAACGTACCCTGCGCGCAATATGAGCGTAGGCACTCCCAGCGTACATACATCATTTTTGCGCGATACTTACCTCACGCTCGTGTCGTCTCCTGCAAAAGATTCAGTCGCGATCAAAATCGCTCAAAACCCTGCCGTTGTCTATATCTGGCTTTCAGGAATTCTCATTGT
>CALMUU010000069.1 GCA_937872965.1 uncultured Actinomycetes bacterium | reverse complement strand
TTGAGTGTGCCTCTTGGATTTGACCATCGCTATCTTGTAGAACCGAGGTACGCATTCCGTGCAAGATTCCCTCAGACCCGCGTGAAATTGCAGCACCGTGCTTTGTGCCATCAAGTCCTTCCCCCGCTGCTTCGACACCAACAAGTTTTGATTTCGTGTTAACGAAACCAGAGAATGTTCCCAATGCATTGCTTCCACCACCCACGCACGCAACGACATAATCAGGATCTGCCTGGTTGGCTGTTCGAAATTGTTCTCGCGCTTCATCACCGATTACTCGTTGGAATTCGCGCACCATATAAGGAAAAGGATGAGGGCCCATGACTGAGCCCAAGCAGTAATGAGAGTCATCGACGCGCGATACCCATGCACGCATGGCATCGTTCACCGCATCTTTTAACGTCGAGCTACCGCTTGTTACGGGAACAACGGTTGCACCAAGAAGTTGCATACGAAAAACGTTGAGCTCTTGTCGCGCAACATCGACTGCACCCATGTACACCGTACAATCCATACCCATGAGCGCTGCAGCAGTCGCCGTAGCGACACCGTGTTGGCCCGCTCCGGTTTCGGCAATGAGGTGGGTCTTGCCCATTTCTCGTGCGAGGAGAGCTTGACCCAACACATTATTAATTTTATGCGAGCCCGTGTGGTTCAAATCTTCACGTTTGAGATACACATCAAAACCGGTGAATGCACTGAGGTTTTTACACGGCGTCAGCGGTGAAGGTCGACCGGCATAAGTTCCCAACAGAGTCGCGAACTCTGTACGAAATGCTTCGTCGTTCCAGCAACGTTCAAATGTTGCAGCAATATTATCGAGCGCTGCAACAAGAGTTTCGGGGACGTAGCGGCCTCCAAAATCACCAAAAAAACCATTCTCGTTTGGCGGGGGTCCAGGAGCATCTAAGTGAACTCCTGCAACATCAATTTCTAAGTTAGTCATTTATTCTTCTCTTCTTCACATTTTTTTCGTCGTGTTGGCTGAATAAAGCGTCGTATGCGACGCTTTATTCAGCCAACACCGCTTACAATCATTGTCCGTCATCCATCCAGTCATAAATGGCGGAATGGGAAACTGTTGAATCGGCATACGAAGAATGTTGGTGATCATCGCTGAACGTACGTTGCGTTTCAGCATGGGAGCGTGCGTCGCTATCGCCGCCTTCTTCACCGCGACCCGAATTATCTTTCGGATACCCAGACGCCTTGGCGAGCGCAATAAATTTCTGCATCTTCTTCGCGTCTTTTTTACCCGGTGTAGATTCCACACCCGTAGCCACATCCACACCGTAAGGCCTCAACTGAGTAATCGCTTCTGTAATATTGTCGGGATTTAACCCTCCGGCAATCATCAGACGCACACCACTGGGAGCATTACTCGCCAATCTCCAATCGAATACATGTCCGGCTCCTGGAGTTGCAGAATCCACCAGAATGATATCTGCAGGAGAATTGCCTGCAGAAGCGAGATGAGGATCTTCAGCAGAGAAAGCTTGGACCACAAACGGTAATCGTTTACGAATCCATCGCACTTCGCTGACAGGTTCACGTCCATGAAGTTGTGCACCGCTCAGACCGGCTTGCGTTACAATTGAAACAATGGTGTCGGGTGATTCATTTTTAAATACTCCTACCGTTACTGTGCCATGAGGTAATCGTCGCGCGATAGCTTCGGCCTCAGCCGGGGTGATTCGTCGAATAGAACCCGCTACAAAGTTAAATCCAATACAATCCGCACCCAACGCTACGGCCAGAAGTGCATCTTCTTCATTGGTAACACCACAGATTTTGACGAACACAGTGTCTAGTTTACGTGATCGTCTCAGGAAATATTCCGTATTTGCGAGATAAAATCGGCAGGATCAGCGTGCTGGACCAGGGCCTGGCCCACGAGAACCGCGTCGGCTCCCGCAGCACGAGCACGTAGCGCGTCGTTCACGCTCACAATGGAGGATTCCCATACTGAAATTATTTCTGAATCCATGTGGCTCAGGACCTCATCTCCTAAATCAGGATTCTCATCAAAGGTAGCCAAATCACGGACATTAACTCCTACGATCTGAGCATCGATCTTGTGAGCCACTTCAAGCTCTGCCAAAGAATGCGTCTCCACCAATACGCTCATTCCTAACGACTTCGCACAATCGTGGAGTGCACGTAACACGCCTTGATCTTCAAACGCAGCGACGATCAACAACATGACATCGGCACCCATGAGATAGGTTTCGAAAACTTGACGAATGTCGATAATGAAATCTTTGCGAAGCACTGGGATGCTGACAGCATTGCGGACAAGATCAAAGTCGTCCGGTCGTGCTCCAAAATAATCGTGGTCAGTAAGAACAGAAATGATTACCGCACCTGCTTTATCGTAAATACGTGCAAGAGAAGCAGCGTCCTCGATCGTCGCCAACTCACCCTTACTTGGTGAACGACGCTTAATTTCTGCGATCACATCGAGATTCTCACCCCAAACAGGAATGCGAACGTCGCTACGTTCATACTCTGCGGCGCGCTGTTCAAGCTCTTCTAATGCAGGGAGGTTTTCAATCGCGACACGCTTTGATTCGAGAATGGTGGAAAGAAAAGTCACTGCACAAGCCTACTAAGTAGAAAAGGATCCGCTTACCGACTTGCAAAGAATAACCGGAGAAATAGTTTTGCCGCCGACGCGAATTGTTGTATCGGCAAGTGTGGATTCTTCCAACAATGCTGATCCCTTACGCGATAAACGAGCAATCGCATTGTACGGTCCAGCACTTAAATCATTGATCAATGTTTCATTCGACGTACCCATCGACGTAATCACGCCCACAGATGTCTCACCCACATAAACCTGTATTTCGCCCTCGTACATTGCGGAAAGGAGTCCTTGATCGGCATTTTCCGAAAGAGTGAGAGCAAAAAACGAGAACGGAGTTGATGCTTCACGCGAATCAATTCGGCATACAAGTTCTTGACCAAGATAACATCCTTTATCAAATGAGACGGCCTTTTGATCAAGATGTGCTTCTTGAGGAATGGTGTTCTCACCAAGATCTTGTTGTGTAGAAACTGCTCCCCAAGAAATACGAAAATTGTTATGACTAAATGTATCTTGTGAATCCGTGTCGTTCTTTGTTGTCATCACAAGAACAAGTTCGACACCTGGAGCACCACAATACTCCACGTCAAGAACAATGCCACCCCGAGCTTCGCCGATTACAGCAACAAAACTTTCACACATGTTTTTGATCACAGCTTTGGTACGAATTAATAATCGTGACAATGTTTCGTACACCGCATCGCACACACCAACCTCAGTAACAACAAGAAAAGTATCTACCTCACTGCGCAAGATATATAACGTCGATACGATTTTGCCTGCAGGTGTTAATAATAGAGAAGGCTGAGTCTTGCCTACTTCTAACGCATCTACATCGGACGAGACAATGGCTTGGAGAAACTTTTGTGCCTCAGGTCCCGCAACTGAAGTCACTCCGACGAATAGTTCTCTGTTCATGCACTACTTAGAGTAGTGCCGCCTTTACTATATTACTGATCGGTAGTATAACCGAATTATGCAGGCGGGGAGGGCACATGTATCCAAGTGATGGGCGTTTAAACACCTCCCCGATTGCGCCCATTGAGCCTTCCCCCCCCGAGTTTGTGCTTTTTGGGGGTGAACACCAAGGTAACGGAAAAGTTAAATACCGGGTTGGCGTTTCCCTCCCTGTTCATCAAGATCATCGTTTGCGAGGACTGAGCGATTTCGTCGGCATCAGTCTCGCAAACGGTAAGGTCCCTGTATCAGTCGCTAATCAGCACCTGCATATCTACGGACTCTCTCATGCGGAGAAAAGGGCATTCGCTTTTCACCTGGTAATAGAGGATGCACCAGATGGACAAATAGCAGCTGACATTGCCGAACTGTCAGGCAATGTCAGCTTTAGGTCACACAGAGGACTCATTACACATGCAGCAAATCAATTTGCTCCGAATGGACTAACGGTTGGACTTACGAATTTAACCTACACGCACGAGAATCTGATCGGCATTCGAACACCCGATCAAGGCGATATGGTCATTAATCTTGGAAAAATCGATGAGCTTGTTGTCGAATGTGGGTTCATTGATCGCACAGGAGCTGAACACACAACACAACGCATTAACGGAACCGTAAAAGTTTTCTCCCGACAAGTTGATTCTACGGAGGATCCCTTTGGCCACCTGCCCATTGCAACGCTTGAAAACCGCGACACGTACTCGCGCTTTGCCCGTCAGCTCGCGCCTACGCCGCTCATCCCTCAGATTGCAGCAGGGCACGTGAGCGCACCTATCCTCTCGAATTCTGAACTGGGGTTCTCGCCTCACTAATCTGCAGGCATGATTTCTTCAGTACGCGCCGAACTTTCGTCCATCACATCACAAGTCGAAGAACTAATGGGACGTGTGACAAAAATTGCAGACGAATACCGACACACTCCCGATTCTCAATTTGTTACCGAATGCAATAGCGCAGAACGAAGTTTGATGACCACAATTCGTGCTCTCGATCGCGCGCGCAAGCACCTCTGATAGTTATCGTTGCGCCGGCAAAGCCGGCCACAACTCGCGGTCGCTCATCCTTCGCTCCCTGTGATCTGTTATCGTTGCGCCGGCAAAGCCGGACACAACTCGCGGTCGCTCATCCTTCGCT
>CALMUU010000068.1 GCA_937872965.1 uncultured Actinomycetes bacterium | reverse complement strand
GTCGGCGCAATTGCTCGCCAGATCATGGAATTCTCTATGCCCGGCCAAGGCATCGAAGGTTTTTCAAAATACACAAAAATGATTGCCGATGCAAATATTTACAACACGACCATCCACTGGGAATCGATCGTAAAGCCTCTCGTGTTTACCCACTGGAAAATTCCTGAAGTTGCATCAATGGATGCAGCCGGTGAAGAAGCCCGCGAAAAACTTCTCGCCTACTGCGCAAAACTTGAACGCGTGAGTGACAAGCTCAAAGAGCGTCAAGAGAGGTCAGAGTCAGCATCATAATTGGTGTGTAATACTAAACCTGAATTGATGTACCAACAGGTTCTACTACAGTCGGAGTTGATGCGCGTCCTACCCTGAGATGACTTCGTCTCGTCGAGGACACGTTTGCGGGATCATTCATCCCCAATTCAGTAAGTTGTTCATCCGTGAAGTCGATATTCAATCCACCGATAATTCGGAATTTTAGATCAGTTTTTGCTCTTCCTGAAGGGCTAACATGCGGAGAATCTTTAATAATTTTCAGTGCGGCAAAGATACCCTCTTCAAATTTTTGAAGTCCTTCACCTTGAAGTCCATCCAAAAGTACATTTGTTTCTCTGATCATTGCCTCTAGAGCGTGGCGTACCTCTTCATCGTCGCGACTACTATTTGTAAACAAGAAATCGAAATCGACTGTTACCAGTTCTATCAATTGTGCCTCAACCTGTGTAATCCAATTAGTTCTTAGCTTGACATTTATGTCTAAATGATCTGCACAGAATTCAAAATCTTCGTCTGAAAGGACAAAGTCAGGTGAATTAAGCATCGCTTTAGCTATCGATTCAAATACAGTCTCATCATTTACATCAAAGCATTGGGAAAGGATGTAATGAGCCTTATACGGCTCAAATTTCATTCCAGCTCTAATAGACGTTGGTATTCTTCCATCGTAATTCGTGCTTCCACCCGGGAGATAACTCCTCTGTACGCCCCTACGTGATAAGCCCAACAACTTAGAAGCGGCAGAATCTAAATATTTTGGATCAAAAACAACTCTGTAATGAGGGTATACACTTCTAAATACTTCACGAGGAGAAGCTTTTTTACGAGGATCATTGTCTGGTATTGCCCGATAAGTCGCCACAAACTCATCTGCTGTCAATCTGTCTACAGGTTCAGGAGCACTGCCGCGTGACACCTGACCCGTTGCAGTATCAATGAGAAAAGGAACTAAATCCTTATACGATTGGGGTATAACAACTACTGTTTCGCGACTACGTTTACTATTTGATGTGTGTGGCATTTTTCCTCCTGATATATATTTTCTTCAACCAAAGCGATGTTTGTGTGCAGTGGCAGCATTGAGATATATTCGTGTCTTTGTTTGAGTCATGATGGTTCCTTACCCCGCATGACCTAGACCATCGCGACCAGCAACTACTGCAATGGTTTGCTGTGCAACTAAATCTGCATTTCGAGGAAGTACATCTGCAGCAATAAATATTGCACCTCGATGAGGAATCAACAAGAGTGCTTCGACGGCATCAATGGGTTCAGCGCTTTCCTCGCCAGGCCTATTCTTGGCGGGTGCTTTATTAATTGCTGCTGCAATATCTTCCGCATTCCTCTTTATGAGATCATTAGCGTCTTCCCAGGAAACCAACCTCGATCTACAAATACGTTCAAGGTGTGTTGTTCTGAAGCCTTCGAGGATGTAATCCAGCGCAGGTCCTGGTTTCATTACCTGTCCTAAAGTTCCCGGTTTTGCGTCTTCCGCAGGAGTGCGATCACCCAATGTATAAATAAACTGTGCAGCCATCTGACCATCAAGGTTTATCGCTAATTTCTCAGCATCGTTCAACGGAGCTTTACGTAGATATTTTTCGTCGCTTGATGTAAGTTCGCACGCCGCATATTTAACCGTCACATATTTCGCAATTGCTAAACTCTGAGCTTCACTCAAACCGTCGCTCCGGAGCCACTCGGCTAAAGCGCGTACGCGAAAGATAGGGTTATATTCTTTAAAAGCTGGATGTTCTGTAATGAATGCAACAAGGTCTTGCCCATCTGCATCATCAAACTGGGAAGCCAAGGTACGTACCACGAAGGAAGTCGATGGCCCCTTTTTTAATGCTCCATCAAGAGCAATTCGACGGCTTAACTGAGTGATGGGAAGATCTTGGGTGTACTCCATCACAGCTTGAAAAGGGTTGAATTCGTCAGGCACATTCGCACCGTACGTTATTCCCCCTCCCGTGATCGTATCGATAACCTTGTTTTCAAACTTTGTTCTGTCAGTACCCTTGAGGTTTTCTAAGAGGTACGCAACTTCGGCAAGAGCTGCTCCCGGCTGCAAGGTCTCATCGGACTTACCCTGCCGAGCTTTTGCTATGGCACCACCAAAAGCCTCAAGAACGTATGAACGCCACGCTTGTGAAGTGACTTTATGAACCGGGGCCAAATGGATACGAGCAAAATCAAAACCATCTTCTCGGGAGTGTTCCGACAATGATGCTTTTGCGATTGAATTTCGCAATACGGCTTCATCAACTTCAAAATATGGACTGAGTAAAGAATAAGCCTCTTCAAGATTTGCGATATCATCGACATACCCTTCGTGCGCGACATAGTTCCTGCTTTTCAGAACTAATTTGGTGACTGCTTCGAGGTCGGAAGACATAAAACCGATTGTGTAGTGAGGAAGAAGTCCTCGAGCCCACTCTTCTGCATCTTTAAAGACGAGCGGACCAGATGGTCCGTACTCTTCAATAAGTGCATCCGCTTCTTCGGGTGATACTTGTGCTCCAAGATCAATCGGATGTTTGTGGGTTGCGAGAAGGAACGCAGCAATGCTTTCGGGGAATGAGCCCGCGATAACTACTTTATCTCCATTTTTTATGAGCGATTGTTCTCTATCTGCCATGATGTTGTCTCCTTATGATCAGTCAGTCTGATCGGTACAGACAATTCCACCAGATGCACTCATAAAGGGCAATTAAAACTACATATTGATCATATTAAAAACAAAGTGTATAATTTGATACATGATTACTGTTTCTCAACGTGTAGAAGAGCTTGTTAACCAGTCCCCGTACCTTCGCGAGGCCATTACAGACAAGCTGATTAACCTCTCTTCTCTGGCACGTAAGCTCAAACCACAAATAGAGAAGGACCTCGTTAAGCCCATCACCGAAGGGTCCATTCTGATCGCCCTCCAGCGCTACGCATCGACTCTTAAGCCGTATTATCAGGTGAACCCTGCTGATTACCTCGCCAACCTCACATTGCGCTCAGATCTCTTTGAGCTCACGGTGAAGAATTCTTCAGAACTTCTTCCCAAACTAGCCGCGGTTTCGCAAGGAATCGAGAACCCACATGCATCCCTTCTCGTATTTACCCAAGGCATGTACGAGACCACTGTTATCACCAGTGTCGCACTTAAGCCAGAACTGGATAAAGCATTGGCGGATGAAACCATAGTGCAGACAATCCCCGATCTCATCGGCATCTCTCTCCAGCGAACCCATGGACAAATTGAAACAACAGGTGTCCTCCAGTTCCCTCTTCGCATTTTGGCATGGGAAGGCATTTCTGTTATTGAGATAATTACAACGATGAATGAAATTATGGTTGTTGTGCGCGACTTTGAAGTCGATCGAGCCGTGAGTTCGATTCGCCATGCTCTCAAAACGGTTTCAGAGGATCGACCACAATAGCCATTCTGAGTGAAACGAAGAATCTCATTCAAAGACCACTCATAGCGAGTTGCGTAAGCATTGCTTCATCACGTTCTGTGTTTTGTGTCGTACCTCGGGCGTACTATATCTTCATGATAACGATTGAAGAGGCGTGGTCC
>CALMUU010000067.1 GCA_937872965.1 uncultured Actinomycetes bacterium | reverse complement strand
CCAGCAGTGGTGAGTTTTTTAATCAGAGGTGTGAACGGAATAACAACAAGCAGGGGAGCAATTCCCATTGCTAATCCGTAGTAACCAACATTTTTTACACTGCAGGCAGCTAAAGCAACCACGGCAATAAAGCGAATCGTGCCTTCTGTTGCAAGAGATGCCCCGTACGCACCAAAGCGGTGGTTGCCGGAAAGCACTCCACGAGAACAGTGGAGAAAACCATATCCAACAATCCCGATGATGAAGCCAAGTTGAAGAAAACCGTTGTCGTGGAATACGTGGTGGACAAAAACCGGACTCAGAGCAGCAACAATGCATGCAACAATAAGTGCGATAGAAAGTGCCATGAGCGCAGCTAATCGAATTATGGGTTGACTTCCATCGTGATGCGCAGCACGATGAGAAATTGCTCGACTAATTTCTTGTTCAAGTGGGAGGAAAAGGCCCGGGCCCACTACAAAAATCAAACTCCAAAAAGCACCAAACCCGGCGTACGCACGGTCGCCAACGGCGCGGTTGACAAGAATGACAACGATGTATCCTGTGAGTGCTCCGACAATCATTCCAGATGCGATTGCAAAAGTGCCCTTAGGGACTGATTCAAAAAATTTCGCTAAAGCAGGCTTTCCTAGCGTGGGATCTTTCTTTGTTTCATTACTCATCGCGCTGCAATCTATCACTGATCTGTCAAATATCTACGGGATTGAATGGGTTTGCTTTTGTGAACACGCTGTACGCGAGTTTTCGCTGATCCATGGTTTCGCTAGTGATGTTCGTGAACTCGTGAGGCCCTGCGCGCGGTATCTGTCAGTCGGGGAGTTTTTGTCCTGGAGGGGGGTTGCGTCGAAAAAATAAATTGAGGATGTACTCTTTGTAAGGACGATACCCTGCTCTTCTTGTCGACGAGAGAATTTTCCTGATATAACACCTAACACATACTGGAATACGTCCGGATCGATCCGTGCTTGAGCAGATATTGCTGCACGCTGTAAAAAATAGTCATATTGGGTTGTGCAATCCGATGCAACAACAACTGCACGATTTAAATCATTGGCAGTATCAATGGCGCTGGCTAAGTCAGAGATAACGCGAAGATTCGTTGATTGAGCGAGATTATCATTATGAATTTCAAAGGCGTCAACAATGAAGAAAAATGAAAGAATGAGAATGATTAAAAGAAGAATGCTCTGGAGCATTCTGCGTGAAAATAACGCGGTTGTAAAAAAGAGAGCAGAGAAAATGATTACCCATGTGCTTGACCATGCCAGCTTGTATGTGTAGTAGGAAAAGGAATGTGTTGAGCGATATTGATATACGGCGAAAGCTAGAAAATACAGACTGACAATTGCCATAAAAAACATTGCGAGGCGAATGGTTGGCTGGTCTATTGACTTTTGGCGGAAATATAGCCATATGTAGGCAAATAAAGAGAGTATCAACATCGCAATACATACTTTGATCGAGATGGGCTGAATTCCACCTTGAAGCGTTGCGATGTTCAGTGGACTTGATTTCATCAGAACAACTTGAGAATAGAGAGGAATGACAGTGATCACTCCTGCAATGGCCGTGAGTATCAATCCTTTATATAGTGCATGAAATTCTTTAGATTTGAAATTCCTATACCAGTCGTGGAATTGACCATAAGCAAACATCGATACTGAAATGGGAAGAAGTATCCACCAAGTATGTGCACAGATAATCACGGGTACGCACCGAGCTAAACATGCCACGAGAGGTGTTTGCTTTTGAACGTTTTTAAAACGTGGATTCGATTCTAAATATACACTCGCAAAGATTGCAATAAGTCCAGCGCTTTGTGAGAAGTATCCCGCATCAAGTAATGGAAAAAATGTTATTCGTAATATTATTGCTGTGCCTGCAAAGGCGAGGATACCTTCCATTTTTCGTGTGAGTCGAAATATTTGTGTGCCCAACGAGATTGCAAGGGTCACAACGAGTCCAACAAGCATCCCCGCAAGAAAGAAGTGACATAAAATATAGGCATAGAGAAGTGAAGAAAAATGGGTTGTTCTTTGTTGGCCGACACGTCCCACATCGTATATCCCCGTCTCTACAATGCTGACGGTCATATGGGGAAGTTGTGAGTAGGCTGCGAGATCAGGCCAGAGGACATCCTGATGAGAGGATTGTCCTTCAAAATAGGATGACTGATGTCGCTTATGGATAGCTTCAATAAGATTAATGTGTGAAAAATTATCTTCACCTTTAACATATTGTGACATTAACTTATCTCGTGCGGAAATTCGTTCTACCCCGGGTTCGCGTAATGCGGGCTGGAAAAAGAGCGCATTAGCAAACAGGACACATGTAATAGTAAGTGCGATTCCCCATGCCAACTTCAGAATAAAACGCGAATGTTGACTGGGATCATTATCCTTTTTTGTTTTTCTCCTATGAAGAAAATTCTTCGTTTCCCACGTTGTCCCAAGTGTGACGGCAATGAATGCAATGATCCATAAAGTGAAAACACCTCGTAAAGTGATGAAGAAAATAGCGTTTATGGTTGAAGCGCCCATGATGGTTACAAAGGGGATGGCAATACCAGGAAGATAACGTCGAATAAGTAAATATGTACAACAAAGGAGCTCTACGAAAACGAGAAGAATGATAGTGGGGAATGCGTTCATGGCTATTTTCTTTGTTTACATCAGGGTGCTAGTCAAGTCTAACCATTGGATCTGTGTGGAGATTTGTTCCAGCGACGCGATGGTAGTGGGACGCCCTGTGGTGCCATAGACTGACTTCTTCTATGAATCGGACTTTATCGAGAGATAGCATTCTCACTCTTCGGAAGTTGCTTACTCGAAAAAATATATTCATTTTTATTATTTTAACTGGATTAATTCTCGTAGCAGTTTTCTACTTACGAGCCCATTCGCAGTATGACGTGGGTGGATATAAGCTTCCTCAATCTCCATCAGTTGCGTGGTCAACTGAGAAATCTCCCCAACCCGACTTTTCTAATGATGACTC
>CALMUU010000066.1 GCA_937872965.1 uncultured Actinomycetes bacterium | reverse complement strand
CAGAACTTAATTCCTTCGTCGGGGCGGGCGAAGGAATTTTTTTTATTGTGATCTACTACGTTGCGTTTTCTTAATTGAGCGTACTTTCGACCTTAATATGTCATCTTGCGCATTAATCGCATTCTGCGCTATACTTGTAGAAGTGTATTCGTTAACCAACGATTCAGGTGTGGAGTAAAAAAAAATGCAAAATTCTTCTTTCATTTATCGTGTTAGTAGTTATTCGAAGCTTGTAAAGTTTAATGTTTTCTTGCTTGTGATGTTGATGGTTGCGACTTCTGTTGCTGTGTCTTTTGCCGCAAGTAATGAAAACTCAACAGCAGACACGGAAGTGACTGCGGTGTGTGGTGCACGTGTAGCGTTAGTGCTTGACCGTTCGTCTTCTATTGGCGTTGACGCCTTTTCAGGTTCTCGCGCTCAGAGCCTTGCGAATATTAAAGCGATCCGAGACGGTTCGGTCGCCTTTGTTGATGCAGTCAAAGGAACTGATTCATACTTTGATTTATATGCTTTTGGATCAGTGGCTCAGCGCATCAACGGTGTTCCTTCATGGTATAGATTGAACACAACAGCGAATGTCCAAACTCAACAGTATGTTGCAGGCCAAACAAAATTTAAGCAAGGCGCTACTTCAAATGATGAGAATGCATATAGTGATGGAATGCTTGCAGGCTCTGAAGGGTTAACCAACTGGGAAGGCGCGCTTCAACAAGTTTTCCGCACTCGCTTTTCGCAACTGCCTACTCACCTCGTTATTTTTACTGATGGTAATCCAACAACAAATCAAGCTGAAACAGAGGCAGCAATTGCTGCTGGTGGAAGCTACAGTGCTGCAGGAAATCCTGGCGTAGATGGTACGGACGCGGATGATCTTTCTACTGCGTTTGCAAGTGCGAGATTTATGCGTGATTATGGTGTGAAAATTATTCCTGTTGCTGTTGGCGCTGAAGGAATTGTCAATATGGCCAACCTTCAGCAGCTTGCCGGCCCAGGCAACCCTGTCTATCGCTCGAATAGTTATTCTGGTTTGACGTCGATGTTGCGTCAAGCTGCGGGAAATATCTGCGAAGAGCCGCCACCCGTACTTGTAGATGGTATCAAACTTACCAAGACGGTTACTCCTACGACTGCTCGTCCTGGTGATACTGTGACCTATTCGTTTGTTGTTAAGAACACAGGCGACACAAAGTTGAGGAACGTTAAAGTGACGGACCCAATGCTTGGTGGTCAAGTTGGTTCAACGATTGATGTCATTGAGCCTGGTGCAACTGCTCCAGCGATCACGAAGACTTATGTCATTCCTGCTAACGCAACCGGAACAATCCATAATGTGGCAACAGCAACAGGAACACCTTACAAAGGTGGGATTGCTCGACCAATCGTTTCGGACGCTGATCCCGCTGATGTGATCATCACTCCTGTTAACCTTCATGACGGAATCAGGATTGACAAAACGGTAAATCCCACATCTGCGCATCCTGGCGATACAGTTACATATTCCTTTGTGGTCACCAACACTGGCAACACGACTCTTACTAATGTGAAAGTTACCGACCCTCTATTGGGCGGTCAAGTGGGTAACACGATTGCTCAACTTGCTCCTGGTGCGTCCGCGCCTACGATCACAAAGACTTATGTCATTCCTTCTAACGCAACTGGAACAATCCATAATGTGGCAACAGTTGTCGGTACACCCCTTAATCCCAATGGTACACCTCGACAAAATGTATCCGATGATGATCCCGCAGATTTGACAGTTATTCCTGTCGTTCTCCGTGATGGAATTCGTCTTGATAAGACGGTTAATCCGACTTCCGCTCGTCCTGGTGACACGGTGACGTATTCGTTTGTTGTGACGAATACGGGTGAGACGAGGTTAAGAAATATTCGTGTGACTGATCCGATGCTCGGTGGTCTTGTCGGTACTGTGTCTGAACTAGCACCTGGTGTAAGTTCTTCTGTTCTTACTAAGTCGTATCAAGTGCCAGCGGGCACTGTAGGTATTATCCATAATGTTGCGACCGTTCAAGGTACTCCTATTAATCAAGACGGTACATTACGAACGAACATATTCGACACTGATCCTGCTGACCTGACTGTCATCTTCGTCCCGCCAACGTTAACTGATGGCATAGAGCTTGATAAGACTGTTAATCCGACTTCCGCTCGTCCTGGTGATACGGTGACGTATTCGTTTGTTGTGACGAATACGGGTGAAACGAAGCTGACGAATGTTCGTTTGCGTGACCCTCTCTTGGGTGGTCTGATTGGTACAATTGCGTCGCTTGAGCCGGGTGCGAGTGCTCCTGTGATCACGAAAACGTTTGTGGTGCCTGCTGGTACTGTGGGTATTCTGCGTAATGTTGCAATCGTGCGTGCTATACCGGTGAATCCTGATGGTACGCCACGACCTGCTGTGTCCGATGATGATCCTGCTGACTTGATAGTAATTCCTGTTGTCCATAGTCCGTCGGTTTCTCTTACGAAAACTGTTGAGACCAGTCCTGGTTCTGGTGTGTTTGCTGAGTCAGCTACATATGGTCCTGGTGTGTCTGTGAAGTTCAAGATTCGTGTTGTTAATACGGGTAACACTCGTTTGGGTAATGCCAAGGTGGGTGATGTTAACGCTTCTGAATGTACTCGAGGTGGTGAAGACACAAGTATTTTGGTGCCTGGACAGGTTTCAGAATTTACGTGTATTCATGTTGGTGGTTATAACGTTGATACGGTAAATACTGCTGTGTTTACGGGTAACCCGATAAACAATAATGGTTCTTCGTTAGGTCTTCCTCCTGTTGTTGAGCGTGATGACGCTCGAGTGAATATCACTGTTGTCCATAGTCCGTCGGTTTCTCTTACGAAAACTGTTGAGACCAGTCCTGGTTCTGGTGTGTTTGCTGAGTCAGCTACATATGGTCCTG
>CALMUU010000065.1 GCA_937872965.1 uncultured Actinomycetes bacterium | reverse complement strand
TGACCGCGTACTGACCTGTTAAGCATGCGGTGCAGAATGAATCGGGTGAAGAGTCGGTGGCACGAATCATCGCGTCAGCTTCCAAGTACGCAAGGGAATCAGCACCGATATATTCACAGATTTCACCCACGCTCATGTTCGCCGCGAGCAATTCAGAACGGGTTCCTGTGTCTATTCCAAAGAAACAAGGCCAACGATAAGGAGGGGAAGATACCCGGAAGTGAATTTCCGCAGCTCCTGCTTCACGCAACATTGCAATCAATGCTTTTGTAGTGGTTCCACGAACGATTGAATCATCGATCACAACAAGCTTTTTGCCTTCGATATTTTCACGAATAGGGTTGAGCTTCATCCGAACACCCAAACCACGTTGCTTTTGGTTGGGCGAGATAAAGGTTCGCCCCACATAGCGGTTCTTTACGACACCATCACCGTAAGGAATACCGATCTCGCGCGCATAACCCTGAGCTGCAGGAACACCTGATTCCGGCACAGGCATGACCATATCTGCGTTTGCAGGTGCTTGACGTGCGAGTTCTTCCCCCATTCGCTGGCGCACAGAGTGAACGCTTTGGTTGTACAACAATGAGTCGGGACGAGCAAAATACACAAATTCAAATACGCACAACTTGGGTGTTGCTTGCGCGAAGCGTTGAGAGTGAACACCGTTTGCATCGATGACAACCATCTCGCCAGGTTCTATGTCTCGCACAAAGTGCGCACCCATAATGTCGAGCGCGGATGTTTCTGACGCAAGTGCCCAACCTGAATCGAGTTTTCCTAATACAAGTGGATGAAAACCAAGCGGGTCACGCACACCAATCACATGTGCTTCGTCAGAGAAAACCATCGAAAATGCACCTTCGAGTTGAGGCAACACTTTTAAGATCGCAGACTCAAGATGGCGTTCATCGCTGTGGATATCATCTTCGTTGTGAGGAAGATAATGCGTAATGAGTTCGGCAACGAGATCTGAATCTGAGGTGGAGTCAATTCCTGGGCTCTCTCTCAGTTCTAAACCAGGAAGCTGACCAAGACTAATCTGAAGTGCCGCAGTGTTCGTGAGATTTCCATTGTGTGCAATAGCAAAACCAGTGTCGCCCACACTTCGATAAAGAGGTTGGGCGTTTTGCCAATGCGATGTTCCCGTTGTGGAATAGCGAACGTGGCCAATTGCAACGTGTCCATCAAGAGGAGCTAATTTCCGCTCATCAAAAACTGTGGCGACGAGTCCCATATCTTTGACAACTGTCATGGTTTCGCCGTCGGAAACTGCAATGCCTGCAGATTCTTGTCCGCGATGTTGTAAGGCAAAAAGTCCGAGGTATGCGAGGTTAGACGTCTTTTCGCCCGGAGCATAGAGGCCAACGATACCGCACATCGCCTCTTATTCTAGTGCGGATACTGTCATCCTGAGACATCGTCGAAGGATCTCCTTCGCTCTGCTCAGGACTCCCTTCGGTCGGTTCAGGATGACATCGAGGTGCGAGATTGTACGAATCCTGCATCTCACGACTATTCTTTACATATGCA